>JALVMZ010000051.1 GCA_027032655.1 Desulfobacteraceae bacterium | reverse complement strand
AGATGGACAGAAGATTCAGGATTCTCCGTAAAGGAGACAGGGTCCTTGATCTGGGCTGTTATCCCGGTTCCTGGACAAAGTATTCCTTAAAGAAGACAGGTAAAACAGGACATGTAACAGGGATTGATATATCAGGGCCACCAAATATAAAGTCCAATAATTTTAATTTCATTCGGGCAGATATACTGGAAATTGAGCCTCACTCACTTTTTAAGGAGATAGGTCCGCAGGAGGTTGTCCTGAGTGACCTTGCACCGAATACAACTGGAAACAGGATTACGGATTCCATCCGTTCCTATGAGTTATCAGAAAAGGCACTATCCATTGCAGTAAATACCCTTAAAAATGGAGGGATATTTGTATGCAAGATATTTGAATCAGAATATCTCCAGAAATTTAAAAAGGACTGTCAAAAACATTTTCACTCAGTAAGACTCTTCCGCCCCGGTTCTGTTAGAGCAGGCAGTAGAGAGATATTCGTTATCGCCTCAAAAAAGTTTAATTCACCCTAATCAATTTTTAACAAAAAAACCGGTTGAAAAAGAGGATTTTAAAGGCTGGGATAAAATCAATTCATTAAATTTCCGGTTATTTAAAAGAATGGAGGAAATCATAATTAACTATTTTAAATTTGACAGACATGGAGGGGTTATTTAGGCTTAAGTATATAATTTTCTAAGGAGTTATTCATGAAAGGGGACAATATAATATTTCTTGAGGTAATTGAGTGGTTTGATGACACCGGAAAAGAGCTTCTTCACAGAATACCTGAAAAGGGATCAGGGGAGATAAAATACGGTGCCCAATTAATCGTAAGGGATAGCCAGGCAGGGGTCTTCTTTTATAAAGGAAAGGCAATTGAGGCATTTGGCCCCGGAAGACACACTCTCAAGACTGCCAATATCCCTCTGCTTACCAAGATTGCAACAATTCCATGGGGAATGACAAGTCCTCTTAGGGCAGAGGTATATTTTATTAACATGAAGACATTTACCAATCTAAAGTGGGGCACAAGGGACCCTGTTGCCTTTAAAGACTCTGAACTGGGACTTATCAGGCTGAGGGCCTTTGGAGTATTTAATATCAGGGTGGTTCAGCCTGTGCTTTTCATAAACCGCCTAGTGGGGACACAGGGGATTTACACCACACAGGATGTGGAAGAGTATCTGAGCAAGGTGATTGTATCCAGGTTCAACGATTATATGGGGGAGAATCTGGACTCCATTCTTAATCTACCATCCAGATATGATGAGATATCTGATGGGCTTGCTGAAAGATTGAAAAAGGATTTTACCCATTTTGGAATTGGTCTTACACATCTTTACATCCAATCCATAACACCTCCACCGGAAGTCCAGAAGGCAATTGATGACCGGGCAAGGATGGAGGTATTCAGTGACATGAACAAACTCATGCAGATGAAGGCAGCAATGGCAATGGAAAAGGCATCAGAGTCTGAAGGGGGTGCTGGTGGTGGAATGGGAATGGGTATGGGATTTATGATGCCTGCAATGTTTTCCCGTTATTTTACGCCTGATGATCAATCAAAAGGTCCTTCACCTCAGCAGGAACAGGTAAAGTGTATGGAATGCGGTAGAATGATTCCGCCTGATTCACGGTTCTGTCCATTATGTGGTCATCAACAGGTGGTATTTGATCAATGCCCCAAATGCAACAAGAATCTCCCGCCAAATGCCAGATTCTGTCCCAGGTGTGGAACCCCTGTGAACAGAGCTCCAGAGCCAAAAGTATGTGCCAAGTGCGGGAAAGAGAATTTACCAGAATCTGTTTTCTGCAATAACTGCGGTGAAAAACTATAGGATTCAGATAGAATATCAGTGTCCCCAGTGCGGGGCCCCCGTGGTTCTGGAAGAGACAGACCGCCTGTTTCAATGTGAATACTGCAGGGTTAAATCATTTCTCTTGAGTGATATCTTTCAATACACCATCCCACCCAAAGACCAGGAAAAAGATTTAATCTATTTCCCTTACTGGAGAGTTAAGGGATTAATGTTTCAGTGTGAAAGGACGGGTATAAAACCGAGAATAATTGACTTTAGTTATCAGGCGATTGAATCCCCCCATTTTCCCATGAGCCTGGGGATCAGGACACAGACACTGAAACTCCAGTTCGTAAGTCCAGAGAAAAAGGGATACTTTATAAGACCCGGAGTATCATTGAGGGACATGAGAGATTCAATAGGGAGAAGGTTTAGCGGAAATGACATATATCATCTTGCATTGATTGGAGAAAGATTCAGCTATATATATGCTCCCTTTTATATAGATGGAAAGCTCTATGATGCAATCCTGAATAGACCAGTAAAGGGAGAAATACCAGATGATTTTACAATTTCATCCTTACAGGGGGGCTCTCCAGAGT
>JALVMZ010000050.1 GCA_027032655.1 Desulfobacteraceae bacterium | reverse complement strand
TAATATGCCCAGGCATTTTTCGGATTCAACTTAATGGCCTCTGTAAGATATTCAATTGCCCTATCCCATTTCTTTTCATTACTGTAAATCCATCCAAGATAATTATATGCACTCACACTTTTAGGATTTAATCTTATCACATGCTCCATATCCTTAATGGCACTCTTATTCTTCCCTGTGGTGGCAAATATCTGCCCCCTCCAGTAATAGGCCTCATATCTGTCCGGTTTGTATTTTATGGCAAGGTTGTAAAATCTTATGGCCTTTTTATACTCCTTTTTCCTGTAAAATCTATGCCCTTTGTTAATATAACCAAAATACCGCTCCTCTTCAGGGCTCTTGTAAATCCTCCTCTTTTTTGAAGTGGGAATCTCTTTAAGATAGGTATCTATAATCTTCTGGGATATCTCTTTAATAGATATTCCCTGTATCCCCTTTGTTATATTCTTATACCCCATATACCCTACAAATATAAGGGCCGCAATAGCCATCAAAAACACAATAAGGGACAGTGTATCAAAGGGACGGGTATCACCCCTCCTTTCAAGGATTGGAACATCCCTGTATCTGGTGGGCTCCTGTCTCTGTCTCTCCTGATTGGTAGGGGGTTGAGGGGAGATATCTCCTGGATTTTCTGATAAACTATTATCTATTGTAATGACTGCACCACACTTCTTGCACTTTGCTTTTACCTTCTTTCCAACAATCTTCCCATTCGGAATATGATACTCTGTCTTACATTGAGGGCAAATTATCTTTTTCATATCTCAGGCATCTCCTTTGAGATATATTAAGAGATTTGAATGGAATTTTCAAAACATAATTTGCCAGAAAAGACTTTTACAGATTTAATTACTTAATGAGGGCTTTGCAAAGTGGTTCATTGTGTTTTTCAGAGCTCTCTTGATTAAATCACGATCAGTGAGCTCTACCCATCCCGGGAAGGATTGCAACCATTTAGGATAGGATTTCAACATTTCTTCATAAGCTTGGCATCAAAGGTCAAGAGATTCCCGTTTTCTCTCTTTGCTTTGATACAGAGAATACAATCAAGGAGACTCAGACTGCCTTGTTTTAGATAAAAATTAAATGCCTCTAAAAGCATTGATTTATCTTTGTTAACCACACCTTTATATAAAAGCAGGTCTTTTAGGACAACCGCCACCTTTTTGGAGGGGACATTGTAAGTCTTTGTTAACACATAAAAGGTCTCCAGTAATACTTCTGATAAAATGACCGCTTTCTTTTGCCCATCTTTTAACCCTTCAAAAAAAGGGAGGATTTTCTGGTATTGCTCTTCATTATCAGCCAGAAGATACCGCAAAATCACATTTGTATCAGGAAATATCAATATATTCTTCTCCCACCCTTTTCCATGCAGTCTCCCTTTCCTGTTCATAGGAAAGCCCTCTTTTTGCATATCTCTTTAAAGCTCCTTTAACATCCCTCATGGGTTCCAGAATCACCTTTCCATCCTCCATCTTAAAACAGATAATATCTGATTTAAGCACATCCCTTACCTTTTTGGGGATAGTAACCTGACCTTTAGAAGTAATCTTTACCAGAAATTCCATTCCTTACTCCTTTATCTAATTCTTACTTTTGAATATAAATAATACAGAATTAAAAATCAAGGAGTTATTATAAAAGGGATTTAACCTGACTCTAAAACAAATATTTGCAGATGGTATTTAATATGACATCAATATTTCAATGGGGAATAATTTCCCATATACAGCATAATAATCTCGGTAATTGATTAAGTCTGTCATGCAAGACTTTAATCAATGAAGAAATGAAAGCATTTTCAAGACTGGGCAGAGTCAATGTTGTATTCGGCAGAAGGCGCATAGGCAAAACAAGGTTTATCAGGGAGCTTCTTAAAGAAAAACTGAAAAGCAGGCGGGCAGTGTATTTGTTAGCCATTAATAAAGGGCTTGACACCAACCTCAGAAGATTCTCTGATGAGCTGTCCAGGGCTTACAGTGTGCCGGGCCTGCGCTTTAAGAGCTACAGACAGATGTTTGAATTTCTGAATACAAGGAAAGAGACAGAGATTGTTGCAATTGACGAGTTCGGTTATCTGATAGCTCGCGGCATCCTGGCAGAGTTCCAGGAGATAATTGACAGAATAACAAAGAAAAAGCTCATTTTGACAGGTTCGTCAATCTCTCTGATGGAGAACTCATTCCTTGCCCAGCGCAGCCCCCTGTACGGAAGAACAGACAGGATTCTGCACCTGCTTCCGCTGGGATTCAGGGATCTGTTTGAGTGGTTCAGAGGTTTTGATTTTGAGAGCATATTGAAGATTTACGCATCAGTCGGCGGTGTGCCCCGCTACCTTGAATTCTTCAACAAAAAACAGCCGCCTGAAAAACAGATAATCAGCAGCATGATGATGCAGGGATTCCTGTTTTATGATGCAAGAAAGCTGTTAGAAGAAGAGCTGAGAGAGCCGGAGAGGTATTTCACTATTATGGAAGCCATAAGCTCAGGCAAGAACAAGTTAAGCGAGATAAAAAATTTCACAGGCATAGAGTTTTCAAGCCTGCCTTTCTATATACAGAAACTCAGAAGACTGAAGATAATAAAGAGACTGAAGCCACTAATGGGCAGGCACAAGGGCAAATACGAAATTGATGACCTGTATTTCAGGTTCTGGTTCAGGTTTGTTTATCCCTATGAAGACGAGATAGACTCGATGTTCTGTGACAATGCAATAAACAATTTCAGGAAGAATTTCAACAGTTACCTCGGCTATGTTTTTGAGCATGTCTGCAGGGAGTTCGTGAGATATTTCTTCAGCTATACAAAGATAGGCAGATGGTGGCAGAAAGACAGGGAGCTGGACATTCTCGCGATGAATGAAGACAGGGCAGAGCTTCTTGCTGCAGAATGCAAATGGCAGAGCAGGGTCAATGCAGAGGAGATTGCAGCAAAGCTCGCAGAAGAGCTCGGTTTTATAGACTGCCGGGCAAAACACAGCTATGCCATATTTGCAAAGAGTTTCAGCAAACGCATAACAGGCTTTCAGGGTTCAAGGGTGTGGTGCTTTGACAGTGCAGATATGGAGAAGATACTGCGCAGACAGAAGCCTCAGTCCTGAACAAGATAAGCAAGGTCAAATTCAGCAGCACTGTTTGCCAGGTTTCTGAGACGAAAGTCAAGCGAACCCCTGGCTATGCTGTCAATGAGCCAGTATTCTGTGTTGTCCTTTTTTGCGCCCTGAAGAAGAACACTGTTGTAATGGCTGACGCTGTTTATCCAGCCGGTGCTTTTTCTGTCAGCAAGAATCCTGGGAAGCTGCTGCAGCGCGATTTTAGGGCTTCTATCCACTGTAAAGCTGCTTCCGCTTGTTCCTGTGCCTGTGTCTTTCTGGTCAAGATAGAGCTTTTCATAGGCTGCTGCTGTTTTCAGCAGCATAAAACTGATCTTAAAGCCGGGCTCGTATATTGTCAGATTATGGCTGGGATAGTCGTCACTGTCCAGGCAGTCTGCTACATGACTGCTGAGAAAGACTGCAAGGTCGTGCTGCGCGCTGCTCGGATCGGGCAGCTGCGCTGTCATGTCCCCTGACAAAAGCACTCTTGCATTGTCTGCTTCGGGTCTGCCGGAATGCGCTCCGAAGACAAAGAGCCAGTTCTCTATCAGGTTTCCAAGACAGTTCTGTATGCCGACTTCAAGGTCTGTCTGCTGGCTCCTGAGTTTATAGAAATAGCTTCCCGGTGTGTTGTATCCCTGCACTATCAGGTATAGAAATGCAAAGACGAACAGGATTATGCCTATTATAATAAAAAAAGTCACTGGCATAAATGCTCTTTTCCTTTTGCGACAGGGTTGTTCCATTTTTTTTATCTGCCCGTAATCCCGAGCCGCTGCGCAAGCTCTGCAGCATGCTGCATTATCCATGCCCATTTTTTCATGAATTCCGTGCCCTGCTCTTTGCTTGTGTCATAGAGCAGCATTGCACTGTTCGCTGTTTTTTCAAGCAGCACACCGGAATCGCTTATCTGTATATTGCCGAGTCTGGAAATATAATAGGGTATGTTCTGCTGCGCGAACCTGAAATAGTTCTGAGCTGCCTGTTTCTTTATTACAAACGCGCCTGATTTGAAATAAGCAAGATAGCCTGTGTAGTTTATATATGCTATTTTGTTCTGCTCTGGAGCAAGCTTTATTGCAAAGCGGTTGTCTGCTGAATATGACTGGATGACATCAACAAAGTTCCTGTTATCTGAACCGAGCATTTCATACTCAAAGATTCCGTTCGCATATATGCTGCTGCTGTCATAGTCAATCACCATGCACTGGCTGCAGTTTCGCTCCGCAGAGGCTGCGAAATATATGCTGAAGACATAGCTGTTGTTCTTTGCAAGCGCACCAGCAAACCGCGGCACATAGACACTGAACGGCACTGACCGGCTGTTGTAGCTGATGAACCTGCTGTCCGGCGCAAGCCTTGCAAGAACAGCGCCGTCTTCGCTCAGCAGCACTGTGCTGTTGCCCGGCACAAGCCCTGAAAGATAACTGTCCAGCGCCTGCGTTGTCCTGTTTTTCAGCCCGGCAATGACGCTGGTGTTGAGCGGGCTTTCGTTAAGATAGCTTGAGTTTGTGAAGAGCTGGTTAAGGACAAGGTGGATGCTCTGGTTTTCAGGAACAGCTGTGCTGATAATGTCAATGCTGTCAGAGCTTGTTACAGTGGCAAGAGCACTGCCGTCTCTGCTCCTGCCAAGCTCTGCCTTGAAATCCTCGCCTTTGTCAGCGATGATAGTGACGCCGGGCGGAAGCTCAAACACATTGCCCTGCGCAGCTGAGCTGACACTGAACTCTTTCAGGCTTCTGCCAGTGTCAAGCACGAAGCGCGAATCAGCAATGTTGCTGAACAGAAAGTTCTGGCTCCTGCCTGATATGGATATGCTCTTTGCAGAGCTCACGCTGAACTCAAGCTGCGATGAATGATAGCTTCTGACATCTGCAAGCACTGCGTTGTTCTCCTGCACTGCGCCAGCGCTCCTGAGCCAGAAATCACTGGCAGAGATGCCGATGTCTCTGGCATCTACAACCTTGCGTATGCTGTCTGAATAGCTCTCTGTCTCCCTGACAAAGAAATCCCCTGCTTCATTCGCTGTAAAACCCCTGCCCCTGCCGAGAAAAATATAATCATTGATAACTAGGCTGTCCCAGCTCTCAACAGAGCCGTTTGTGTTCATCCTGATATTAGTACCCCTAACCCTGATGTTTTTATATTTTGTCTTCTTGTCAAATCCCCCTCTCTCAATACAAATCTCACCACCGCAGTTATATGCTGTGGTTGAGGGAAGAAGACCTATGCCATTTTTTTGCAGTGCTGAATCCTGCTCTGAGGTGATTGGTTCTTGATCGTTCGGGGTTTTGACATTTGTGACTGAGCTGCCACTACCTATTGTATCCTTACCACCTGCAACAAAAAGATAGGGAATCACAAATAGAAACAGGACAAAAAAGACTGATATTTTACAATTCATCTTAAGATTTAGTTAAGTATTAGATTACTATATATATTTTTTCATTAGTCAAGAATCTTTTTTGGTATATAATCATAGCATGCTCTAATAAGCCTTTTTAATTCTTTTATATCAGGTGGGCCTCTTGGGAGTTCAGCTTGAAGTTCCATCTTCCCGTTATCATTATCATAGAACAGGATAGAAGGTGAATCTTTCAAAGGGTATTTTTCTTTTAATGCTTCAAATTCTTGTGGAGTAATATAATCTCTGTCAGTTTCTTTATAAGCACAAACTTTGATTTGAGGGAACCGTTCATTTAAGACTTTCACAAGTGCTGCCAAACCCTTTGAACCAGCATCATTAGCATAGAACAACACCATCACCGGCCTGTCTGCATTGAGGACTTCCTGCTCATAGTTGTAATCATTCACATAGACAACGCCAGTGCCTTCAAGGGTTTTTTCAACCGGCTGGTGCATGTATTGCTCAAGAACAGAATCAGGAGGCATGGGATAGCTTATATTTGCATCTGGCTGTGTATTTTCATCTGGCTGTGCCAGTGCTTTGCTGAGATAATTGAGTACTGCACTGCCTGCTACTATTGCAGCCAAGCCTTTGAGTGCTTCATTTAAAAAGCCCCTTCTGCTCATTTCGTCGTTCTGCAGCAGTGCATCAATCCTTATATTGGAAGAGAAGAAATAACTCAGCTTATCATTTGAAATCCTGCCCTTTTCTATTGTAACCGGTGGAGCTCTTCCACCCTCAACACTTGATGTCATCCCAATGGAACCACATCCACAGGTTTCAGATTGATTGGTTGAAATAATAGTCCTGTGCTTTAATAAATACCTCTCCATTGATCTTATTATCTTTTGTATGAGCTTTTTAGTCCTAAGCTCCATTTCTGAATAATACCTGAAGAGATATCTTCTAAGAGTATTACGCATCTCATTTATCAAAAAATTCTGTTTCATTGCATAAATCCGGCTCCGTCTTGAAAGAGTCATAATATGCTTTTCTATCTTCCCGGGCCTGTGTCTTTTACCATAGTCTTTCATTGCGGCTGATTGTTGAACAGCCCTTACATCCCTTCCTGAACCTGGCATAAAAGACTCCTTTCTAATAAATCAGGTAATTTATAAAACTTTTCAGTATCTCCATTACCCCCTGACCTTTTAAATCTCCAGGCTAAATAGCAAAAAGAATCTAATTAATCAATAATATTTAAAATTATCACATTCATATGATACTTAACCAAACCCTTCGTATTGCATTCTTCATCCTATAGATATAAGAAATAGACCTGAAAAAAAAACATTTAGATTATTTCTTAAAATCCTGTTATATTATCCCCAACTGAGAGCTATGCAGAAATGATTCATATTCCATCTGTTATCCTGACGGTGTCGATATAGTTATTTTAGTTATCCTGTGGGGGGTCGATATAATTATTTTGGTCATCCTGAGGTTATCGTTATAATTGTTTTTGTCATCCTGAGGGTGTCGGTATAGTTGTTTTCGTCATCCTGAGGTGTCTGAAAGACACCCGAAGGATCTCATGAGATGCTTCGGGACTCACATTGAAATTAAAAATACCCCCCCTCTGGGATTCATATTTCCCGGGGTAATGGAACAGATTTTATGTAAAATATCACTACCTATTCTGATGCCCCTTGTGTTTTATTCTCTCCATCGCTTTCATTATAAGTTCTTGTTTTTCAATTTACCCTTGAGTCCATAATCTGACCCATTCATATATATTATTGATTCTATCAATCTAATACCTTTTAGAACTTTCTTCCTCTTAACCCATGGATTGAGCTCAAGTATCTTTATTATTCTTCGATTAAGGTATCTCTTAAGTTTTAAAA
>JALVMZ010000049.1 GCA_027032655.1 Desulfobacteraceae bacterium | reverse complement strand
TGGTTCAAATATTCTATCCTTTTCTTCTTCAGTCATACCAATTCCGGTATCTATTACTTTGAGGATCACATATTCACCGTAATCTAATTCAGTTCCTGGCAGGGGTTCTTCTAAGTATGTATTTTCGGTAATAATTGTTAAAGTGCCTCCGTCTGGCATTGCTTCAGCAGCATTAGAGACAAGGTTCATTATGGTTTTTAGTATGTGAACTGGTGAACCCTTGATATTAAGTAAATCTCTCTCAAGTTTTGTAATAACTTCTACATCAGGATGATATGACTTAATTTTCTGGAATTCAGGACTTTCCAGATAATCTGAAATTATTTTATTTATGTTAATTATTTCTGTTAAAGCTACTCCACGCCTGGCAAGAGTAAGGAGATCCTGAACAATGGTAGCTGCTTTTTCTCCGCTTTGTTGGATTATCTTCAGGGGTTTGCGAAGAGGGCTATCGGGTGGAAGTTGCATTAGCAGAAGCTCAGGATAACTAAGAACTCCGGACAGTATGTTATTTAAATCATGGGCCACTCCTCCTGCTAATGTGCCTATTGCTTCCATCCGTTTGGCCTGCTCAAGGCGTCTTTTAAGTATTCTTCTTTCTTTTTTAGCCCTTTCCTTTTCTGTTACATCTCTAAGGACTCCACGAAACCCTATTGGCCTTCCTTCATGATCCCTTATAAGGTTTGCTGAAAGTCCTATGAGCAGCCTTGTTCCATCATCCCTGAGAAATTCATATTCAGCAACTTTAACCGGTCTGCCAGTTTTATAAATCTTATTAAAGGCATGGTAGATTGCTTCTGCATCCCTGGCAGTAACGAAATTCCGATAGTTCTTACCTATAATATCCTTACGAGATTTTCCAAGAATTTTACACATGGGATTATTTACAAATACCAATCTACCGGTAAGATCGCTTTCAAAATATCCCTCTTCAATACTTTCAATGATGGTGCGATACCTTTCCTCGCTCTTGCGAAGGTTCTTCTCCATCTGTTTTCTGGATGTAATATCCACCAGTGAACAGACATAGCGTTCAACACCGGGCATCTTCCCGATTTTAATAAGGACATCTTTGTAATATCCATTTTTGACTTTGAACCTAAATTCTCTGGTCATGAAATCTTCATTAGTTCCATTTGTGCTCTTATCCACGAAGATGGTATCAAGGACATCCTGAGTAAAGAAATCACTTAAAGAAAGCCGAGCTTCTATTTCTTTTTTTCTAAATCCACTTAACCTTTCAAACTCAGAATTTGCCGTGGAAATTGTGAGATTCTTTTCAACAATTATTGTGGGTGTGGCAGTGCTTTCAAATACGCTTCTATATCTATACTCTGATTCTGTGAGTCTTTCAATCAGTCTATCTCTATCTCGAACCGATTCTTCATACTCCCTAATAATATCACCTAATACCCATTTAAGGACATTCCTTATCAATGTCTTAATTCCAGAGGCAAAAATATTTTGCTTCTTCCATGACACATGGAAGACGCATTCTTTGTCTCCTTTATTCCTGCATGATATCTCTTCTACTTTTACCTGTTTAAAACCGGCAAATATCATGACACCAGCATATATGCCCCGATGCCAGTCACATATATTTCTTGAGGGCCTAAACCCTGGGAAGTATTTGAATCTTAAAATTACACGGTCATCTGCTAATTCTAATATTTCCAGTTCTTTTGTTTTATTAAAACGAGCGTTATATTTTTGAGCTCTTTTAAATATTGATTTGGGGTCAAGTATTCTGGCAGTGAAGAAGACACTTTTTGATAGACTTTCCTTCACTGCTCCTTTGCCAGCGATAAATAGCGGATTTGGATCTATGATTACTTTTTTAACATTTTCCAGTAATCGTAGAGATAACTCGTAAGATATCCAGTAGGAAGGATCAGTGAAATGATTTAGATCAAGCATAATGCCTTTTGATGGGTCATATTTGTCTGATAGCATGTAGTCAGGATTATTTATGAACTCTCCGAAGACATCTAATACGGCCTGTTCACCATAAGTATTATTTAGAAAAGAAATGAGCCCTTTGAAATTAATACAATTGACCTCCCTTGGCATAGGTTTTAAATAATGATTGGATTTCTGAAAGCTGAAGCATTCATGTTCTGATTCTTGAGTTAAGTCAGAATGTTTTGAGTTGTAATTACTGTTTTTTGACATTTTAAAATCCAGGGTATATGAAAATTTGTAAAACAAAATAAAGGAACTGTCTCTTATTAGAAACCTTATTATAATCTGCTCATTATACTAATGGACAGAATTATGAAATGGTTTTAATATATCAATGGATATTTATCCTCCTGGATGCAAGATATAATCATATCAGATTCTTATAAGAATTTCCATAAATTATTGAAAAAAATTAAATTATTACAGGGAAATTATTTTCCATGCTCAGAATGATGAAAAGAGTAAATAAAAAAGAGCTATGAAATCGGGATCAATAACCATCTGAGTGTTCAGAATGTCCAGAGGTCTCTTTTGTCTGCAAGAAAGGGGCTCATATTACTCCGTTTTGCACATCTTTCCAATATGGTGAGACTCTATGCCGTGTTGGGTGAGGTTGTGAATGGTTTTTTATTGGTCTTACTGGTTCATCAGTGCATTTGAGAGTTTTTCAACCATTTCAAGACCTCTTACCTCTTTTTCAAAAAGAGGGATTTCACCCAGCACATTATCAAAGGATTTGTAAACCTCTTCTCTATATCGATCCTGCATCTTGCATCTATTAAGGACGAATTCTGCAGAATCCTCACATATCTGCTTTTTATCTATACACTGATTTATGATTACCCCACCAATGGGAATTCCAAAGTCTTTAAACCATCCAATAAATCTCTTTATAACTGCTATTGGAAGTGATTCAAGCAGGGTGACAAAGAAAAATGAGCTCTTTTTCTCATCTGTGAGTATTACTCTCATCTTCTCAATCCTGTCCCTGAATGTGGTAAGATAATCAAGCAGTGGATCTTCTTCCTCTTCCAGTTTCTTTTTTCTGAAAGATAGATTAAGTCTCATGGATCTTGCCTCTTCTCTACTTTGGAGCATCTTATCCACCCAGAGGGTATAAACCTTTGACATCCCAAGGAGCCTTCTTGCATTAGCAGTGGGTGCTGTGTCAAACACATAAAATTCAAATTTATCTTCAAAAATTATGTTTGTCATATTTTCAAACATGGCTGATTCTTCAAAAGCAGGATTCATGGTAGCCGATTCAATAAAGTCATCAGCCTTTGTTGGTATATCTGCGTATTTCAGGAACCAGCTTATCTTCTCTCTAATCTCCTTTTTTGACCTTTCTATGGTATCCTTTGTATCTATCTCCTGTGCATAGAGATTATCGGTTCCTGGAATTAAGACAGGCTTTCCAAACACATCCATCTGAAATAGATTGGAGAGGCTGTGCACGGGGTTTGTTGAGGCAAGCAGTGTCCTTTTCCCCTGCTTTGACATCCAGAGGGCAACTGCGGCTGCAACCACAGTCTTTCCAACCCCCCCTTTGCCTCCAAAATATATGTATTTTATAGTGGGATTCTCTTTGAAAAAATCAACCATTGTCTTTTTCATGGCAATTTCTCCTCAAACATGACTTCAGCAAGTCTCTTTATTGAATCAAGTCCTTTTATTTCCGAGTCAAATTCAGGGACTGTGGCAAGCACTGACTTGCCAAATCTCTCTTCTATATCTTTGAGGGCATCTTTCTGCATTTCAATGCGGTTTTTGAGATATGCAGGGATGTTATCATTAAGAAGATTTCTGTCAATCACCCTGTTAACCACATAACCCGCAATAGGGACATTATACTTCTTGAATAAAGAGGCCGCTTTTTCAGTATCTGCAATAATCATCTCTTCAGGAGTAATAACAAAGAAGAATGCGGTCTTCTCCCTGTCTGTCATTATCTTGGATGATGCCCCTATTCTTTCTTTTATGTATTTAAGTTCGTTGTATATCTGGTCTTCTTCGGTCTCCTCCTCCCTCCTCATTGTGGCAATTGCCTTGTCATATTCTCTCATCTGTTCCCTTAGTGATGTAATCTTCTCCAGCCAGGCATCATATATGGATGCCATGGAAAGGTAATATAGCGCATGTCCAAGGGGCACAAGGTCATAAATATAATAATCAAAGTCACCCTTTATAACAATATCCACCACCGCATCAAAAATGGCGCTCTCTTCCATTGCTGGCTCTGCAGATGATGCTCGTATATAACTTTCAATCTCTTCGGGAATCTTTTTCATACCATACATATCCATAATCTTCTTTCTTATTTCTTCCTGATAATCATGTATCCTCTTGTCCGCATCCACCTCGCAGGCGTAAAGGTTTGGCATGATCTCCACATTCCCTTTTCCAAAGATATCCCTCTCAAATATATCGCTGAGGGATGCCTGGGGATCAACTGAAAATACCAGCACCTTTTTACCTCTGGACGCGAGATAATACGCAGTAGCAGCAGAAAATGTGGTCTTTCCCAGTCCACCTTTTCCCCCGAACATGATATATTTTCTTTCAGGATATTTTTCAATCATCTCCCTGAGTGACATAGTTGCTCCTCTCTTTAAATTCTAATATAGACTATCCACAAAATCCTTCTCCCTTAACATCCTTCGTTTCCATGTGGTTATCTGGGGGACAACATAAGGGAGAAGCCTGAGTGAATAATATGGCGGAAGTATAGGAATTCCCAGCATATCTCCCATGGTAATCAGTATAAACAGGTGTTCCATGCTGGATCTCGTTTTAAGGGCATGCCTTGCCATACCATGGGTGGCCATTCCATAGGTGAAATCTTTTAAGAATCCTAATATTCCTCCTTTTTTCTTTTTTCCTTTATCAGCCATAATACATCAACTCCTTAAATTGGATTTAATCATTTACCAGATCAAAAAAGTCCCTTTCTTTTAATGCCTTTATTTTCCATGGCTTAAGTGCCTTAAAGGTATATGGAACAAGTCTCAGGTGATAATAATTGAATAAAAAGGGAAATCCTATTTGTGAACCATAAATGGAGAACATAAATAGAAACTCCAATGAGCGTTTTTGACTTAATACGGGTTCTGAAAGGGGATATAAAAAGATCCCTTTTAAATAATCTCCTATATTTTTTAAAAAGGACTTTCGCATTTAAAACCTTTTACGGTTCATAGTTAAGGGAGTATATCAAAGACAGATATACTCCCTCTGAATTTTCTCCTGGGTTTATGCAACTGACTCTTCTGCCTCTCTGGGAGCAGAAACGGCCTCTGCCCTGTATTTCTTAAATGCCCTCCAGCCGTCGTATGCAAGGATAAGAGCAAGTATGATTAATAGTATTGCAACTGCTGATGCAAATAGATTTCCAAAGACCTTTTTACCTGCAAATGCACTTGGAATAAGTCTAAAGAATGAAGTATAGAATAATGCGCATACAGTGGTCACATACATAAAAAACATTGGATATATAGCAACCTTATAATTCTCGGATTTCTGAACCAGAAACAGTGTCACAAGCAGGAGTGCAAAGGATGCCATTAACTGGTTTGCGCCTCCAAAGAGCACCCAGATGTAAAGCCAGCTTCCTGTCTTGACCAAAATCCAGGTAATAATAAGAGCTACTATTGTGGCAATATGAGGATTTTTTGCCAAAGGTATAGAGTCTCCCAGCAGTTCAGCGGTGGCGATTTTCATGAATCTGAACACCAGATTAACAATGGTTAGTGCCAGGATGATTATCATCATTCCTGCCAGGGCCTTTGCATAACTCACGGGCAGTCCTATTGAAGTTATGGCACCTCCAAGGCCGCTGACAAAGATTCCAACTGGATTTTTCAGGTGCTTTAGATACTGTGCTTTATCAGCGAATGCAGTGGCACAGACAATTACAGCTATTATTGAGATGGTAAATTCGGCAAACATCGCTCCTGCAGTAACAGGACGGACATCCATCTCATTTTCAATCTGTCTTGATGTGGCTGTGCTGGAAACCAGGGAATGCCACCCGGAGATTGCACCACATGCAATTGTAACAAACATTATGGGCCAAAGGGGACCAATCTTTATGCTCCATCCAGTGTAAGCAGGAAGTGTAAGGGGTTTGTGACCAATAATTATCCCGAGAACACCTGCAATTATTCCAAAATAGACCACATAAACCGATGAATAGTTATACGGCTGAATAAATCGCCACACAGGCAGTATGGAGCTGAAATATCCAAATATCAGGACGCAGATCAGAATAAGATTGTAACTTGTGGGAATCTTCCAGACCGTCCCGAGCCATATGGAAAAGAATATCAGTGCAATAGCTATGATGGTTGTTGCGATAATGTTAGTTTTTGCCCTGTATATCATATGGCCCACCAGAAATGCAACGGCGATTACCACAAGCAGGGGAAATGGCAGGGCAGGGTTTTTGCTTATGCCCTTTGTGATAACATGACCGAATGCACAAGCAATCAGCAGGAGATAGAAATAAACAAATGTAAGGAGAATCTTTCTTGCCCTTGGTGATATGAGCTTATATCCCAGTGCGCCAAATGTGTCTCCATCATTCCTGATGGATACCATGGCGCTGGAGAAATCCTGAAGCCATCCAATGAAGAATACGCCAAGTCCAAGCCAGAGCAGAGCTGGTAGCCATCCCCATTGAAGCGCTACTATGGGACCTATTATGGGTGCAGCACCAGCAATGGAATTTAACTGGAAGCCGTAGAGGACATTCTTGTTTGCAGGCATGAAATCCACACCATCCATATACATCTTGGCTGGAGTTGCCCTGTTAGGGTCAACCTTGAATATCTTATTAGCAACATGCCTTGCATAAACCCAGTAACCAAGAATTACAACTGCGGCCCACCATACCAATACCAATAATGAATTCATTTTTTACCTCCTGGTATTGAGCCAAAAATAATAAGGTCCTGGAAAAAATAAACCTCTACCAAATTATTTAAATATTATCGCCTCCCTTCACCTCCTTTCATTATTATATTTAAAGACATTTAAAATTGTTTTATCTTTAATTATTTCCCTATAAAACTATAAAAACCATATGTCAATTAAAATATAAAACTTCAAAATTTAAGGAGAAAAGGGAATTGGATAACATATTGATTGGCACATCAGGATATTATTATGATGACTGGCGTGGCAGATTTTATCCCGCTAAAATGAAAAAAGGGGATCTCCTCTCCTATTATGCGGAACATTTCAGCACCGTGGAGTTGAATTTCAGTTTTTACAGGATTCCTGATAAAAAGGCTATTAGGAGTATGATCGTTCGTTCTAAAGGAAAGCTGACCTTTGTTTTAAAGGCATTCAGGGGACTTACCCATGATATATCAGATGAATCACTCACAGATGTATTGGATGCTTATAAAG
>JALVMZ010000048.1 GCA_027032655.1 Desulfobacteraceae bacterium | reverse complement strand
ACTCACAGGGACACCACATGGTGTGGGGACATTTCGCAATCCCCCAATCTATATGAAAAATGGAGACGAAATCGTAATCGAAATTGAAAAGATTGGCACTCTTAAAAACATATGCAGGACAACCTGAACGTTATAGGATATTAAAACTACAGGTGGTGAGCCCATGAAAAAGCCAGATGAAAAGATTATTAAAAGGGTAAAAGAGCTGAGGGATAAGATAAACTATCATAATTATCTGTATTATGTTCTGGATAATCCTGAGATATCAGATGCAGAATATGACCGCCTGTTTGATGAACTTCTAAATCTTGAAAAGCAGTATCCCGAACTAATTACTCCTGATTCTCCCACTCAGAGGGTTGGTGCACCTCCCTTAGAAGAATTTAAGACGGTAAGGCATGCTATTCCAATGCTGAGCCTTAATAAGGCAAATACCGAGGCAGAATTTCTTGATTTTCACAGAAGAGTAAAGGAGCTTTCAGGACTAAGCGATAGGGAAATAAATTATGTGGTGGAACCCAAATTTGATGGACTTGCAGTTGAACTCCTCTATCAGGAAGGGATATTAACCATTGGTTCAACAAGAGGGGATGGAATAACAGGAGAGGATGTAACCCTTAATCTGAGGACAATAAAGAGCATCCCTTTAAAGCTAATGACTGATAACCCTCCATCAATAATTGAAGTAAGGGGAGAAGTTATAATGAACAAGGATGATTTTGAGAAACTGAACAGGGAAAGATTACAACACGGGGAGCAGTTATTTGCAAATCCAAGAAATGCAGCAGCAGGCTCAGTAAGACAGCTTGACCCAAATATTACTGCAAAAAGGCCACTTCGAATGTTTGCCTACGGAACAGGAAGGGTGGAAGGTATCCAATTAAGAAATCAATGGGAGTGCATACATTATTTAAAAGATGTGGGTTTTAGAATAAGTGAATATGTGAAATTATGTTACAGTTCTGAGGATGTAATCGCATACTATGAAGAGATAAGTTCTATAAGGGATGATCTCCCCTATGAGATTGACGGAATAGTTATCAAAGTAAATGACTTTGAGATTCAGCATAGACTTGGAGAGCTATCAAGGAGTCCCAGATGGGCAATAGCATGGAAATTTCCGCCTCAACAGGAAACCACCAAAATAAGGGATATTATTGTGAGTGTGGGAAGAACAGGTGCACTCACCCCCGTGGCTGTGCTCGATCCAGTAAGGGTGGGCGGAGTAGAGGTAAGCCGTGCCACCCTTCACAATGAGGATGAGATAATTAAAAAGGATATAAGGATTGGAGATACAGTAATTATTCAAAGGGCAGGAGATGTAATTCCAGAAGTTGTAAAGGTAATCACATCCAAAAGAACAGGGAATGAAAAAATATTCAGAATGCCAGATACCTGTCCCATATGCGGATCAAAGGTGGAAAGACCCCCGGGTGAAGCCATCCATAGATGCACGGGGATGGACTGCCCTGCAAGGATTAAAGAGAGCCTTGCCCATTTTGTATCAAAGGGCGCTATGGAAGTGGATGGTCTGGGTAAAAAATATCTGGAGCAGATGGTGGATAAGGGATTAATTAAAGACCCTGCTGATATATACTTCCTCAAAAAGGAAGACCTTATGAAACTGGACAGAATGGGCGATAAACTGGCAGAAAATCTCCTCAGTGCAATTGAAAAGAGTAAAAAGCCAAGTCTTACCAATCTAATTTATGCGCTTGGTATAAGAAATGTGGGTTATCATCTGGCAGGTGTCCTTGCAAAGACCTTTGGTTCCATTGAGAATCTTGCAAAACAGGAAATAGAGGATCTTCTATCAGTCCATGAGATAGGCCCTGTGGTTGCAGAAAGCATATACAACTTTTTCAGGAACCCAAGGAATATAAACATACTGAATAAGCTAAGACAGGGAGGGGTTGTTCTTCCCAGAGAGGAAATCACGACGGGGGAGCGCCCATTAGAGGGCAAGACATTTGTCCTTACAGGTGCACTTGATTCCTTTACACGGGATGAAGCAAGAAGATTAATAGAAGAAAAAGGAGGTAGGGTGTCATCCTCAGTTAGTAAAAAGACCGATTATGTGGTGGTGGGGAAAGACCCCGGCTCCAAATACAATAAGGCACTTCAACTCGGCATCACCATACTAAATGAAGACCAGTTCAAAGAATTGATAAAATAATATGAGAATCAATGGGCTTCATCCCAGTTTTTACCCACCCCGATATCCACCTTGAGAGGCACCAGTAGATCATATACTCCTTCCATCTCTTCTTTCACCATCTTAATTAATCTATCCACCTCATTTTCAGGGACTTCAAACAGTAGTTCATCATGCACCTGGAGTATCATCTTTGACAGGAATCTCTCTCTTTTCAGTCTCCCGTGTATCTGAATCATGGCTTTTTTTATAAGGTCTGCTGCTGTTCCCTGAATGGGGGTATTAATTGCCATCCTTTCTGCTTCAGCCCTTATCCTCTGTTTGGAGTGATTTATCCCCGGAAGATACCTCCTCCTGTTAAAAAGTGTTGTTACATATCCCTTTTCCCTGGCCTGTTTGATAATCTCTTCCCGGTATCTTTTAACGCCCTCATACCTCCTGTAATAAGCATCAATATAGCCCTGGGCCTCCTTTAAAGGAATGCCCAGTTCTTCGCTCAGCTTCCTTGGGCCCATGCCATAAATAATCCCGAAATTTATAGCCTTTGCCATCCTTCTCATGTCAGGAGTTATATCTGTTACCTTCACACCCATAATCTCAGAGGCAGTTGCTGAATGAATATCCATATCCTCTTTGAATGCCCTTATAAAGGCATCATCCTTTGAATAATGAGCAAATATCCTGAGTTCTATTTGACTGTAATCTGCGCTAACAAAGAGATAACCGTCTTCTGGAACAAATCCCTGTCTTATCTCTCTACCTTCTGCCCCCCTCACGGGGATATTCTGGAGATTTGGGTTGCTACTGCTGAGACGACCTGTTGCTGTTGCTGTCTGATTAAATGAGGTATGAATCCTTCCGGTTTTGGGATTTACCATTTTAACCAGTGCATCAATATATGTGGACTTGAGCTTTGAAATTGTCCTGTATCTCAAAAGCAGGTGAGGTATCTTAAATGGATAAGCAGTTAGCTTCTTGAGCACTTTTACATCGGTTGAATAAGCTTTTGTCTTTGTGGTCTTTCCCTGGACCGGGAGCTTGAGCTTTTCAAAAAGCACATATCCCAGTTGTTGTGGAGAATTTATATTAAATTGCATTCCTGCCTCTTTGTATATCTCCTCTTCCAGCTCCTTTAACTGATCTCCATACTTAGAAGACATCTTATGAAAAATATCTGTATCCAGTCTGATTCCTGTCCATTCCATATCAACAAGGACAGGTATAAGTTTCATCTCAAGGTCATAAAAAAGAGATTTATTGCCCGCCTTATCCAGTTCTGATTCAAGGATATCCTTTAATTTTAAGGTAATATCCACATCCTCACATGCATACCTTGTGGCCTGATCAATGGGAACTTCAGTGAAACTCTTCCCCTTTTTGCCCTTCCCTACCACATCGTGATATGCAATCTTCTTATAATTAAGATACCTGCTTGCAAGATTATCCAGATTATGTTGTCTCAATCCAGGGTTAATCACATAGGACGCCACCATGGTATCAAAATATATGCCTCTGAGCTCAATTCCATGATTTTTCAATACAAGGGTATCATATTTAATATTCTGTCCCACCTTCTTGATCCCTATGTCCTCCAATATCTCCTTTAACATGGATAGAGCAGCCTGAGATGAAAGCAAAGCATTTCCCCTTTTATCTTTATGGGCTATCGGTATGTAATATGCCCTGTTCTTTTCCCATGAAATTGAGATACCCACAAGTTGTGCCTCCATGGGATTCTGGCTCGTGGTTTCAGTATCAATGGAGCATAACCCCTTTTCTTTAATATGTCTTATTATGTTATTGAGTGTCTTTTCATCCTCACAGGGCTTATATTCAATGCTATCATCTTTCTTAACCTCTACAAATCTATCCCATAAACTCTTAAACTCAAGCATCCTGAAAGATTCACTCAGTTGCTCTCTATCTGGAGCCTTCACTTTTAAATTCTCAAAATCATCAAGTATTTCAAGGTCGGTCTTAATCTTAACAAGTTCTCTGCTGAGATATGCAAGCTCTTTACTTTTGAGTAGATTCTCCCTTAGCTTCTTCTTTTTTATCTCATCGATATTCTGATAAATGCCATCAATCGATCCATATCTCTTGATTAATGAAAGGGCCGTCTTCTCACCCACGCCAGGAACACCGGGAATATTGTCAGAGCTATCCCCTGAAAGACCCATTACATCTATCATCTGAACTGGCTCAATCTCGTATTGCTCCTTGAAGGTCTTATAATCAATAAGTTTATCTTTCATGGGATCCCACATGGAAATATGAGGGGATATAATCTGTCTAAAATCCTTATCCCCTGATACCACCACCACCTCAAAACCCTCTTTTTCTCCTTTCCTGGAAAGACTTCCAATAATATCGTCTGCCTCATATCCTTCCATCTCTATTGAAGTAAGGTTAAATCCTTCTATAATCTTCTTTATATATGGTATCTGCTCCACCAGGTCCTCTGGCATGGGTGGCCGTGTGGACTTATACTCTTTAAATATCTTATGTCTGAAAGTAGGGCCTTTTGCGTCAAACACAATGACAATATAGTCCGGAGTCTTCTCCTCCATAAGTTTTATTAACATCTTGGTAAAACCAAATATTGCATTGGTGGGCAGGCCCTTTGAACTTGTAAGCCCCTTTATGGCATGGTAGGCTCGATGAATATAGGAGCTTCCATCTACAAGATATAGGGATCTCCGCTCCTCTGACATATCTTCTCCCGAAAATCAGGTTAAAAGAATGTATTATTCTTCAGCTTCTGCCTCCTTATCTTCTTCTTTAAAAGGCTCTATCATACCCTGTTCTAATAGCTCCTTTAGTGTTATTTCAGAATATGAATAGCTAAATGCTGGCATTGGAGGAGGTTCCCATCGTGACCTCAACTCAGTAAAAGGCCTTTTTTCTCCTTTACCCTTTACTTTTGAAAGCCCTGTGGGACAGGTGCTGGAGATAAATCCCGCTCTTTTTCCATCATTATCATAAACAATTCCATCAATAAGCCATCCTAAATGTTTACCATTTATCCCATAGATATGATTCTCATTGTATATATAGGCAACCCCTGTTCCATCCATCAAATATATTCTGTTATCATAATCCATTGATATAAAAGCAACAGGCATCCCATCCTTTTCATAAAGATCAATATCCATAATTCTCTACTCCTTATCTTGCATAATCCACTGCCCTTACTTCACGAATCACTGTCACTTTTATCTGCCCGGGATATGTGAGTTCCTTTTCAATCTTCTTGGCTATCTCCTTGGACAGGATATATGCCTGTTCATCATCAATCTCCTCACCTGCCACCATAATTCTTAATTCCCTCCCCGCCTGAATCGCATATGACTTTGTAACCCCCTTAAAAGACATGGCAATCTTTTCAAGCTCCTCTATTCTCTTTATATATGACTCATACATCTCCTGCCTTGCGCCGGGTCTTGCACCTGATAGTGTATCGGCTGCCTGAACGAGCACAGCAAGAGGTGTTTCGGGTTGGACATCTTCATGATGAGCTGCAATTGCGTGGATAACATCAGGGGATTCTCCGTATTTTTTTGCAAGGTCCGCCCCTATTAATGCATGGGGGCCCTCCACCTCATGGTCAACAGCCTTACCAATATCATGAAGAAGCCCCGCCCTTTTTGCCTTCTTTACATCGAGTCCCAACTCTGCTGCCATAATCCCACATATAAAACTCACTTCCTTTGAGTGTTGAAGCACATTCTGGGCATAGCTTGATCTATACTTTAACCTTCCTATGAGTTTTACAAGTTCAGGATGAATGCTATGCACACCCACATCAAAGGTGGCCTGCTCCCCAGCCTCTTTAATGCTTGCCTCTATCTCCTCATTAACCTTCTGCACCATCTCCTCAATTCTTGCAGGATGGATTCTACCGTCATCAATCAATCTCTCAAGGGATATCTTGGCAACCTCCCTCCTCACAGGATTAAAACCCGAAATTATAACTGCTTCAGGAGTATCATCAATGATTACATCCACACCCGTGGCCGCTTCGATTGCACGAATATTTCTTCCTTCTCTTCCTATTATCCTGCCTTTCATCTCTTCATTTGGAAGATGCACCACTGATACGGTTTTCTCTGTAACATATTCTCCTGCATATCTCTGAATTGCCATTGCCAGTATTTCCTGAGCCTTTCTTTTGGCCTCTTCTGCTGCCTCGGTTTCTATCTTTCTAATCAGTTTTGCCGCTTCATATCTCGCCTCTGATTCCATTGCTTTTATCAGAATCTCCTTTGCTTCCTGGCTTGAAATCCCTGCGATCTGCTCTAACTGCCTTCTACTCTCCTCAATCAAGTTATTATATTCATTCTTTTTTTCTGCCAGCTCCTTTTCAATCTTCTCTATATCCTTTTCTCTTCTTTCAAGCTCAAGCTCTTTCCTCTCATATTGCTCTATTCGTCTATCCAAGCTTTCCTGTTTATGAAAAAGCCTCCTCTCATGTGCCTGAAGTTGCTCCTTTCTTTCTCTTGTTTCCTTCTCAAAATCAAGTTTCATCTTGTAAAGGGTATCTTTAGCACGGAGCATGGCCTCCTTTTTAATATTTTTTGCCTCCTTATGGGCTTCATTTATTATCTTCTTTGAATATTCCCTTATCGATTCTATCTGTTTTTCAGTTATCCTTTTCCTGATCCAGTATCCTGTGATAACACCTGCAACTATACCGACAGCTAAGGATAGTATTATCCATAAGTTCCACATAATTTGACACCCCCTCTATATACCATTTGCCATCCCTGCCACTTATCTCTCTCATGACAAGTATGCCTTCAATATTTTAGCTCAGAGCTTTAAAACTCCTTAGAGGGCCAACCGGGCATTATGTTTTTAAGCGGGATCGGTTCAGAGGAATCTTGCCAGTGGATATGATAGGATGGAATCTTTTCAAATTAAATAAATTTATACTATAATAACTGAGTATAGGTATATTTTTTAAATAATTATTATTTAATAAATTCCAAACCACTACTATATCCCCTTAACCTATTTCAATAAGTAAAAAATTAATATTATGTATCTTTAGTCTCAACCGCTGATAACATCATCAATCTGCCTAATAATGCCCTTTGCCCTCTTCTCAATAAGGTCCAGGATAGCTCTTTTCTGACTTAATGCCTCAAAATATTCCCCTGCAATATTCAGGGCCGCCAGAATCGCTATCTTCTTTTCAGATAGATCTTTTTTGCTCTTTTTAATATCCTCCAATTTCTCATTTACATACTCTGCTATTTGCTTTATTTGCTCATCTTCTCCATCACTTTTGACGATATAATCCTGCTCAAGGATTCTTATCTTAACTGTTTTCATATTCTCTGAATCCATAGATGGAGATTGAGCAAAAACCTCTAAATCTGTAACTGATCAATCTTTTCCATTAAAGAGATTATCTTTTGTTTGGCAAGATCCCTTTCGGATTTCATCTCCTCAATCTCTTTTGTGAGATTATTTATTTTCTCCTCCTGAATCCTTACCTTTTCCAAAAGGGCCTCTTTTTCCTTTTTTACCCCTGCCACATATCTTATAAGTGACTCTATCTTCTCTTCAAGTAATTGAAAATGTTCCATTTCCTGCATCTTTTCCATTTTATTCCCTTATATTGAATTTTATACAGCTCTGATTCTATATCTTAAGCCTTTTAAGGTCAATAAAAAAGACAAGCCAGATGGCTTGCCTTTTTTCAATCAATTAAATAAGTTAAAAGATATTATTTAACCTTTTCAGCCACTTTGATCCTTGCAATTGCCCGCCTGAGAGCCGCTTCTGCCCGGGTATAATCCACATCAGGTGCGCTTCTCCCCTTCGAGAGTCTCTCTTTGGCCCTCTCTATGGCCCTCTTTGCCCTTTCCACATCTATCTCCTGTGCCCTCTCTGCTGCGTCAACCAGTATTGAAACCCTATTATTGGAGACCTCAGCAAACCCGGTTGTAACAGCCATGATCTCCTTCTTACCATCGGCCTCATACCTCAATTCTCCGGGCACAATATTTGTTAAAAATGCTATGTGTCCGGGCAGGACACCAAACTCTCCCTCAGTGCCAGTGGCAACCACACTATCCACTTCCTGGCTCACCAGGGTCCTCTCTGGTGTAATCAGTTCCAAGTATAACTTAGCCATTGGTCAATTCCCCTATCTTTCTTTTGCCATTTTCTCTGCCTGCTCCACTGCCTCATCAATTGTCCCAACCATATAGAATGCCGCCTCAGGTAAATCATCGTGTTTGCCTTCAATAATCTCCTTAAATCCCCTTATAGTCTCCTTGATAGGCACATATCTTCCCTTTCTTCCAGTGAATGCCTCTGCCACATGGAATGGCTGTGAGAGGAACCTCTGTATCCTTCTTGCTCTTGCCACAACAAGCTTATCCTCATCAGAGAGTTCATCCATACCAAGAATTGCTATGATATCCTGAAGGTCTTTGTATTTCTGAAGTATCTGCTGAACCTGCCGTGCAACATAGTAATGCTCTTCACCGAGAACATTAGGATCAAGTATTCTCGATGTGGAATCAAGGGGGTCAACTGCAGGATATATTCCGAGCTCTGCAATGGGTCTTGAAAGAACCACTGTCCCATCCAGGTGTGCAAAGGTGGTTGCTGGAGCAGGGTCAGTAAGGTCATCAGCAGGCACATAAACACATTGGACTGATGTAATAGAGCCCTTCTTTGTGGATGTAATCCTCTCCTGCAACTCTCCAAGGTCAGTTCCCAGTGTGGGCTGATATCCCACCGCAGATGGTATTCTTCCAAGGAGTGCTGAGACCTCAGAGCCTGCCTGGGTGAATCTGAATATATTGTCAATGAACAGAAGAACATCCTGTCCCCTGATATCTCTGTAATACTCAGCAGCGGTAAGAGCTGAGAGTGCAACCCTTGCCCTCGCTCCAGGGGGCTCTGTCATCTGTCCATAGATAAGTGCGGCCCTATCGATAACGCCTGAGTGTTTCATTTCAAGATACAGGTCATTGCCCTCTCTTGTCCTTTCACCAACACCTGCAAAGACACTTATTCCACCATGCTCCATAGCAATGTTGTGAATCATCTCCATCATAACAACGGTCTTTCCCACACCAGCACCGCCAAACATCCCCATCTTACCACCTCTGGGGAAGGGAACCAGGAGATCAATCACCTTTACTCCGGTTTCAAGTAGCTGGATCGAGGTATCCTGCTCCACAAACTCAGGTGCATGACGGTGAATTGGCAGATATTCATCTGTTTCCACCATTCCCATACCATCCACAGGCCTTCCAACAACATTGAGCACTCTGCCCAGAATGGCATCGCCCGCGGGCATCATGATGGGCTTACCAGTATTCTTTACCTTCATACCCCTTACCAGACCATCTGTAACATCCATTGCTATGCATCTGACAACCCTGTCTCCCAGATGCTGGGCTACCTCAACAATCAGATTATCTTCTGTATCATCAATGGCAGGATTTGTTATTGCCAGGGCAGTATAGATTGGTGGTAATTCCCCGTCAGGGAAAACCACATCAACAATTGGCCCCATTACCTGAAGCACTTTGCCTTCATTCATATCTATTTAAGACCTCCTTTATCCTAATTCTTCTCTATCTTTACCCTTTTCTTATGGCCTCTGCGCCTCCAACAATATCCATCAATTCTGCTGTTATTGATGCCTGTCTGGCCTTATTATAAACAAGGGTAAGATTATCAATCATATCAGAACAATTCCTGGTGGCATTATCCATGGCATTCATTCGGGCAGCATGTTCGCTTACCTCATTTTGTAAAAATGCATTATATATCTGAACACCAAGATGTTTGGGAAGCAATTCCACCAGTAATTTATCAGGGGCTGGTTCGTAGAGATAATCTACATGTGCGACACCCTCTCCTTCTGCAGGTGGTTCAATGGGAAGAAGTTTCACAAGAGTGGGCTCATATCTTATCATGCTAATAAACCTGGTGTAAATCATATAGAGCTCATCTATCTCATCATTCAGAAACCTATTGATAAAATCTCTCACCATCTGGTTGATAAAGGCCATATCTGTCTTTCCATAAATCTGAACATAACTATTTGTTATATTTATTCCCCTCTTTCTAAAATAGTCCCTCCCCTTTTTTCCCACTGAGGTAATGCTCACCTCTCTACCGAGCTCTTTCTGTTCCTCAATCCACTTTTCTGCCCTTGTTATGGTATTGAGGTTAAAACTACCACAGAGCCCTTTATCCGCAGTAAAATGGAGAATCTCTACCCTTGATACCACCTCTTTTCTATTTAACAAGGGATGTATCTCAGGATCTATCTGAGACGCCAAATGTTCAAGAACCTCATTGAATTTACTTGCATACGGGGCAAAGCTCTCCATTCTCCCCTGTGTATTACGGAGCTTTGCCGCTGCCACCATATTCATGGCCCGGGTTATCTGACGGGTCTTTTTAACAGCATTTATCTTTCTTAGAATATCCCTTAGTGTTGCCATTTATTATTACTCTCTCCTGTGTAATCAAACTATGTTGATGGTGGTTGAAATACCCCCTTAAACTCATCAAGCGCTTCTTTCAACTTCTTATCAAGTTCATCACTTATATCACCCGTATTCTTTATCTCATCAAGCAGATCCCTGTGTCTGCTATCCATAAATTCAAGCATCTGTCTCTCGTATTCGGATACAGCATCCACAGGCCACTCATCTAAGTATCCATTTGCTCCTGCAAAGAGTATCATTACCTCTTTCTCTGCAGGCATTGGTTGATACTGGGGTTGCTTTAAGACTTCCACCAGCCTTCTTCCCCTTTCCAACTGCCTCTGTGTTGCTTTATCAAGATCGCTTCCAAACTGGGCAAAGGCCTCAAGCTCCCTGTATTGGGCCATGTCAAGCCTAAGTGAACCTGCCACCTTTTTCATGGCCTTCGTCTGGGCGGCACCTCCAACCCTGGAAACCGAAAGCCCCACATTGATAGCAGGTCTTATTCCTGAAAAGAAGAGTCCTGGCTCAAGATAGACCTGACCATCAGTAATAGAAATAACATTTGTGGGGATATATGCAGATACATCTCCTGCCTGGGTCTCAATAATGGGTAGTGCAGTCAGGGAGCCGGCTCCTAAATCATCATTTAATTTGGCGGCCCTCTCCAGAAGCCTGGAGTGGTTATAAAATATATCTCCAGGGAATGCTTCTCTACCAGGTGGCCTCCTCAAGAGCAGAGAAACCTGTCTATATGCTGCGGCCTGCTTGGAAAGGTCATCATAAATGATTAGTGCGTGTTTTCCATTATCTCTGTAATATTCACCGATCGCACATCCTGAATATGGTGCGAGAAACTGCTGTGTGGCAGGATCACTTGCACAGGCAGATACCACTGTGGTATATTCCATGGCACCATATCTCTCAAGCACATCCACCACCTGTGCCACAGTGGACTTTTTCTGACCTATGGCCACATAAATACAGTAAACATCTGTATCCTTCTGATTAATAATGGCGTCCACGCATATCGCAGTCTTTCCGATCTGACGGTCACCAATTATCAGCTCACGCTGTCCTCTTCCAATGGGTGTCATTGCATCAATCGCTTTTATTCCAGTGTACATGGGCTCATTAACAGGCTGTCTTGCCACCACACCAGGTGCCACCATCTCAATTCGTCGATATTCAGTCGCTTCTATAGGGCCTTTTCCATCCAGGGGATTCCCCACAGCATCAATAACACGCCCAAGCACTCCTTCACCTACAGGAATCTGGGCGATACGACCAGTCCTTTTTACAATATCACCCTCTTTTATTTTGGTGTCATCCCCCATGATGGCAACACCCACATTATCCTCTTCCAGATTAAGGCACAAACCATATATACCGCCGGGGAACTCCAGCATCTCCATGGCCATGGCATTTTCGACCCCATAAACACGGGCAACACCATCACCCACAGAGAGCACAACCCCTGTCTCACTCATCTCGACCTTTTTCTCATAATCCTTAATCTGACTCCTTATAACCTGGCTTATTTCTTCTGCTCTAATCTCCATATGTATCGTCACCCCTCTTTATTTTTTAAAAAGATTCTACAAGACCCCTTATCTGGGCCTTTACACTCCCATCCAGGACAAGATCTCCTATTTTCACCACAACCCCACCTATAATGTCAGGGTCCTTTTTGATACTTGCCTTTATCTTCTTGGAAGTCATCTTCTCCAGGGCAGATATGAGCCTATCTTTTACCTCCTGTTTTAAATCCATTGCAGTAATTATCTCTGCCCTTGCAATGTTGGAGACCTCATCAGTTAATAATGAATAATGCTCTTTAATTGCTTCTATTTCAGAGATCCTGTCCTTTTCCAGTAAGAGATTGAGAAAATTTTTAACAATGTCTGAAAAATCACTCCTCTCAAGGACCACCTTCAGGATGTTCTTCCTCTCCTCCAGGGTGAAGACGGGATTTGATATTACTTCTCGGAAGTCCCTGTTTTTAGCAAAAAACTCAGCGAACTCAGACAATTCCTTTCCATATCTATCATAATTTCCGTCTTCCCTACCTATACTAAATAGCGCCCTTGCATATCTTTTTGAGACTTTTGAACCTATCAATGTGCCTTCTCCACCTTTTCAATAAATTCATTAATTAAATTTTCCTGGTCTTTTTCAGTAATAACTTTTGATATTATCTCCTGCGCCTTAAACGCAGCAAGCTGCATTAACTCCCTCTTAAGCTTCATTTTTGAAGATTCCAGTTCCTGTTCAATGGACTTTTCGGCCTGTTCAATAATTCTCTTTGCCTTTTCCTTTGCCTCCTGAATTATACGCTCCTTCTCTTCCAGCCCTTCTTTTCTGAATCTCTCCAGTATCTTCTCTCTCTCCTGCTCAAACTCTTTTAACTTTGCCTCAACTTCATGATAATTCTTCTCCCATTCCTTTTGTTCATTGGTCAGTCTATCAAGGGTCTGCTTTATATCTTCAATCCTGCCAGATAGCTCTTTTGCAAGTCCACTCTTCTTTATTCCCCATACAAGTATTACCACCATTACAACGAAATTAAATACCCTATACCAGAAATCCTTCAAAGCACTCCCCTCATCATGCGAGGCCTCTTCATGGCCTGACTCTACCGCACCTTCGCCATGGGCACCACTTACACTTACTGCCTCACTCTTATGGGCTGCAGCCTCTTCATGCCCTGATGAGAGGCATGGAGTTGAATAAAAGATCATCGAACACAATATTAATGTTACAATAAAAATCACACTCTTCCTGGAACTCAACATCAGACACTCCTTCCAAGAATCTTCTCTGCAAGCTCCCTTGAAAAATTATCAATCTCAGCCTCAAGGGACTTCCTGATATCCGCTATTTTACCTGAGATATCCTCCCTTGCACTTTTAAGCCTCTGTGCGGCCTCTCCATTTGCCTGATCAATCAGCTTCCTCTCTTCATTGAGCCCCTCACTCTTTAGGCTCTCTTTCTCCTGATAAGCTTCTCGGCTAACAGCTATCCTTCTGGATTCAAATTCCTCCTTGGCCTTCTGATACTTCTCATTTAATTCCTCAATTGACTGTTTTAAGGAATTTAGTTTACTATTTCTGGTAGCAATAATCCTGCGTATAGGCCGATAAAGAATCAGATTAAGAATAAACAATAAAAACAGGAAATTGGCTATCTGAATCAGTAATGAAATATCTATCTTGAGCATATCTAAACCCTTTTAATTGTGAAATTATTATCAAACGGTATGGCCTTTTATAAAAAAAAATCCCTTTTGTCAAAAGTTTTTTTACAATTTTCACATAAAATATTCTATAAATATTCTATGAGATTACAGCAATCTTTTTTTCTTCTTTTTCCACTATATCCTTCATTTTACAATTCCCCTCAAAAATCACTCCTTCTTCAATTACAACAACAGGGGCCTGGATGTTGCCAAAAACCTTTCCGGGTCTATTAATTTCAATCCTCTCTTTGGCAAAAATATTCCCCCTAATCTCGCCACTAATTATAATGTGCCCCACCCTTATTTCAGATTCTATAATGGCTGTATCTCCTACTATAAGAGTTCCGTCAGAAAGAATCTCGCCTCTGAATTTTCCATCTATCCGGATTGTCCCCATAAAAGAGAGCTTACCTTCAAACTCTGTCTCTCTCCCCATAAAGGCCGTGATTTCATTCTTTTTTTTCATACTTCCTCCAGATTGATGGCCTAAATATCATATAGATTAATCATTTTCAAGGGTAATTTATCAAAAAAAGATTATATTATATTAATATTAATTAACTAATTTTATATATATTTTATTGAAACATAAATCTCCTCATACTTATACTCATCAAAATACCCACCCCCATCATCATGGAAAGCATTGCTGATCCGCCGTAACTGAAAAACACCAGTGGCACTCCCACTACAGGGAGAAGCCCTGTTGTCATACCCACATTCACCACACATTGCCAGAAAAATATGCTTGCTATTCCTATCGCCACCAATGAGCCGAATCTATCCTTTGAATTTCTTGCAATGTTAAGACACCATAATATTAAAAGGAGGTATAGAATCAGAACTATTATTGCCCCCAGAAACCCCCATTCTTCTGCAAAGACGCTGAAGGCAAAATCTGTATGTTGTTCGGGCAGAAAACGCAACCGTGTCTGCGTTCCCTTTAAATAGCCTTTTCCCCACAAAAGACCAGAGCCTATGGCTATTTTTGATTGAGTTATATGATATCCTGCCCCAAGTGGGTCCATATCAGGATTTAAGAATGTTAATATCCTTTTTTTCTGATACTCTGCAAGATTATACCAGACAAATGGTGCTATACCCAATGTTGCCATTCCAATCATAATAATTGATTTAATATCTATTCCCACAAATAAGATCATAGATGTTGCTATTACCACTATAATAAGAGATGTGCCCAGATCCGGCTCTTTTATAATCAAAAAACATGGTAATGCTGTTAAGATAAAGGGTATCCATAAATCCCTCAATCTCAGTTTTGATGTAACCTCGCTCTTGCCATCAAGGTATCTTGCAAGGGCAAGAACAAGTGTTATTTTCATAAATTCGGATGGTTGAAAGGCCACACCCAGTATCTTCATCCACCTTTGAGAACCGGAGTGAGTCTCTCCATGAAACAGAACCAATACTAAAAATATAGCTCCGATAAGATATAGGATATAGGCAAATCTCCGCATTAGATGATAATCAAAGGTCATCATCAATAGCATAAGACCAAGGCCAATTAAAAACCAATACACCTGTCTTATAAATATATTACTCCTTCCCATTTCCCTGAGCGCTGAAGTGGCACTGTAAAGATTAACCAGACCCACTGATGCTATTATAACAACCAATATTAATAACACCCAGTCAAAATTCTGTATAAGTCTCCTGTCGAACATAGGTTTAAATTATCCTTCTTTAATATTTAACCATGTCTTTATTATCTCTTTCGCAATGGGAGCTGCAGCACTTCCACCATGTCCCCCATGCTCCACAACCACTGAAACTGCTATCTCGGGTGAATCTGCTGGAGCAACGGCCACAAACCATGCATGGTCTCTTAGTTCATATGGTATATCTTCCCTTTTTATTCTCTTTCCCTTTTCAAGCCCCACTACCTGGGCTGTTCCGGTCTTCCCTCCAACAACCACCCCACGAATACGCGCCCTCCATCCTGTTCCGCCTTCTTCATTTACAACCCCGATAAGTGCACTCTTCACCAACTCCAGTTTATCCTTGTCAACAGGGAGATATCCTCTTATGAAACCATCTCTATACGGGCTCTCTCCTAAGTCACCCACATATCTCACAACATGAGGTCTTAAGATTAAGCCACCATTAAATATCGAAGCTATAAAACATGCCATCTGAATAGGTGTTACAAGGGTATATCCCTGACCTATTGCCATGGATACTGTCTCACCAGGGTGCCAGACCATGCCGAACCGCTTGAGTTTCCACCTGCTATCAGGCACCAAGCCTTCTGCTTCATAATTAAGATCTATCCCTGTGCGGTGTCCAAAACCAAACCGCCTTGCCCACCTGGCAATCTTATCAACACCAATGTCCCTTCCTGCTTTATAAAAATACACATCACAGGACTCTACAATTGCCCTGTGAAGGGAGACCGTTCCATGCCCCCCTTTTTTCCAGCACCTGAAACTTGTATTCCCCACTGAATATTTGCCAGAGCAGAATATCTCTTTTTCCGGATCGATAATCGACTCCTGAAGCCCTGCCAGGGCTACCACAATCTTGAACACAGAACCCGGAGGATAAAGACCTGAAATAGCTCTGTTCTGAAGGGGAGAAGACCTTGAATCATTTAATTCCCTCCACCTATCAGGCGTTATCCCCCTTATAAATTCATTGGGATCAAATCCAGGACTGCTTGCGAGTGCCAGGACCTCTCCATTTTTGGGATCAAGTGCAACCACTGCCCCCCTTTTGTTCTTTATCAATTCCTCTGCCTTCATCTGCAATCTTCTATCAATGGTTAAAAAGATGTTTTTTCCGGGAATAGAATGACGGGTGAATATCACATGTAATTGCCTTCCAAGGGAGTCCACCTCAACCTGTTTGATTCCACTCTTCCCGGTGAGGAATCTATCCCATCTGTATTCTATTCCATATTTGCCTATCATATCACCCGGCTTGCAATAGGGAAATCTTCCACTATTGAGCTCCCTTTCAGTTATCTCTCCCATATAGCCTATAAGATGGGATGCAAGGGACCCATAAATATAATTGCGTCTGGGCCTCACCCTTATATGGACGCCTGGCAGATTAAACATGTGGGTTTCAATAACTGCCAGCTCTTGCCTCTTAATATTCCTTTTTATTACTGTAGGACTGAATATCGAAAAATGATTTTCTTTAATAATATTAGTTATTTTATCCTTCTTTATATTAATAAAATTTTCCAGTTTATTAAAGACATCTTCATTATCTTTACATTCTTCTGGTATTATACACAGGTCAAAGGCAGGCCGGTCATCCACCAGTAATTCACCATTTCTATCAAAAATCATGCCCCTCAGTGGAGGGATTTCATATATTCTCATCCTGTTGTTTTCCGATTTGATTCTGTAATAAGCCCCCTGAAATATCTGGAGATACCAGAGTCTGAGACCAAGCAGTAGAAAACTCCCAACCACAATGAGCACAATTGTCTTGTATCTCTTCGAGTGTTCAGAAGATTTAGGATCAAATTGCTTACTCAACAATTCTTATCCACCTCATATGGATTTACCGGTCATTATCCCATCTGATACTAAATCCACTAAATGGATTAAAAGGGGAAATGTGATTGATGTTATAATAGATGAACTCACTGTTGAAAGAACCCTATCACTCAACAAATACAATTGGATATCAAAAAGGTTGAGAAGAAAGATAAATAAGAGGATTTTTATGTAGTAGCCCGTTAACACAAATAGCATCTGCCCGAACCTATGTTCCGTATTGAAATAAGAGAAGAGGAATCTTAAACACAAAAAGGTAATTATATAAGTCATTGAGAATAAACCATAAGGTCCAACGCTCAGGATATCGATAAATGTGCCAAAGAGCCATGCATACAGGAATGCGGAGCAGTATTTTTCCTTTATAATAAAATAGCATATTATAATCAGAAATATATCGGCATCAATATAATGAATGACGCTCAGGTAGATGAATCCACCCTTTATTACCAGATAGATAATCCCTGATACTACTGTCACCAAATAAAGGATTAACCCCTCTTTTTTTGAAGAACTGGAAATGTTTCCTCCTTCAATATCACCAAGACCTGTTCCAATCTTGTAAAATCAACAAAGAGCTTCACCTTTACATACTTGAAAATCTCTTCTGGCTTCTCCTTTACCTCAATGACTCTACCTACAGGAATCCCCTTAGGAAATACACCACCAAGGCCAGAAGTAATCAATATATCACCTACTTTTATATCAGCGGTCTTATGAACATAATCGAGCCTGCCACAATTTGAAGAGATACCCTTCAGGATTCCCCTGTGTCTGGACCTCTGGGCCAGACAGTCCACCGCTCCATTCTGGTCAGTTATCAAAAGCACCTGAGAATAATTCCTGGATACAGATACAACCCTCCCTACCACACCATCACTGCTCAAGACTGGCATATTTACCCTGACTCCATCCTTCCTTCCCTTATCAATAATAATGGACCTAAACCAACCTGAAGGATCCCGTCCTATTACCATGGCAACTAACCCAGGATATTGGATATTCTTTTTAAATCCAAGGAGCTTTTTTAATTGTCTATATTCTATTATCTCTTCTCTATATCTGGAATTTTCCAATTTAAGAGACTCTATCTCTTTTTTGAGTCTCTTATTTTCCTCTGATAAGTTTACCAGATAAAAATACTCTGACCAGAATCCTTTAATACCATTTAATGTGGTTGAAAATATTGATTGGGTTGAAGAGATGATTTCAACGAATACCCTTTCTAAGAGGCTCCATCCTTCCCTCTTTCCCACACTAAAGGAGAGAGAAATCGTAAATAATAATATGAGAAAAATCCACCACCATAAATTCCTTCTATTCCTATAGTGTTTCAATTATGGTATATCCACCTCTTTATTTGATTGCAACTTCTTTCAATAAATCCATACTATCAAGGGCCTTACCTGAACCAAGCACCACAGTAGATAGAGGATCCTCGGTGACGGTAATGGGAAGTTTTGTCTCTTCTCTCAGGAGAAGATCAAGTCCCTTCAGGAGAGAACCTCCCCCTGTGAGCACTATACCTCTATCAACAATATCGGCAGCCAGTTCTGGAGGAGTCTGCTCCAGTGCAATTCTCACTGTCTCCACAATGGTCTCCACCTGCTCAGAGATGGACTCCCTCACCTCATCAGAGTCAATTGTAAGTATTTTTGGTATTCCGGTTACAAGGTCCCTTCCTTTGACTTCCACAGTTTCCACATTCTTTGTGGGATATGCATTCCCTATTGTGCATTTTATTATCTCTGCAGTTGAAAGTCCAATAAGGAGGTTATATTTTCTCTTTATATGCTGAAGTATCGCCTCGTCCATCTTATCACCACCGACCCTGACTGATTTACTGTAAACTATACCAGCAAGAGATATAACTGCCACTTCAGTGGTCCCACCACCTATATCTACAATCATGTTACTGGTTGGTTCTGTTATGGGAAGTCCTGCACCAATTGCTGCAGCCATGGGTTCCTCTATTAGAAAGACCTCTCTTGCACCAGCAGACTCAGCAGACTCCTTTACCGCCCTTTTCTCCACCTGCGTTATACCAGAAGGCACACATATTATTATCCTGGGGCGAACAAGAGCCCTCCTGTTATGCACCTTCCTTATAAAATGCCGTAACATGGCCTCTGTGATTTCAAAATCAGCAATCACGCCATCTTTCATGGGACGGATAGCCATTATATTACCAGGTGTCCTGCCAAGCATCATTTTGGCCTCTTTTCCCACTGCCATTACCTTGTTTCCACCTTTCTCATCTTTCCTAACAGCTACAACAGAGGGCTCACTCAGGACTATCCCCTTGCCCTTAACATATACAAGGGTATTGGCAGTGCCCAGATCTATAGCTAAGTCATTGGAAAAAAGCCCCAGAATTGGATCTAAAAACATTACTTTTACCTCTCTTGAATCTTTTAAGTTTTTAACGCCCTTGACAATATCATAATTAAATGTTTATTATAATAATTTTAGATTAATCACAGGATGATTTATCATGAAAAGAACCTATCAGCCAAGCAATATTAAAAGAGCACGAACCCACGGATTCAGGGCCAGAATGAGCACCAAAGGAGGCATTAAAGTTTTAAAAAGAAGAAGAGCCAAAGGTCGTAAGCGACTCACTGTCTAACATCAAATATGGGCTCTTATTGCTTCTCAAAAAAAGAAAGATTATTGAATAGAAAAGATTTTGTCAATCTAAATCGTTCAGGCCAGAAATCAATTTGTGCCCATTTTATTATTTATACTGGCATAAATGGGCTGGGTATTACGAGGCTGGGGATAACAGCAAGTAAAAAAGTGGGGAATGCGGTAAAGAGAAACAGGGCAAAGAGACTTATACGAGAGTTTTTCAGGTTAAACAAACAATATATGCCCAAAGGCATTGATATCCTGGTGATAGCCAGAAAAGGAGCGGGTGATTTAGATTACAAAAGGGTAAAAGAGGAACTTGGTGAAATCTTATTCAATAAGGCAACTTAAATTTCGACCTAAACATATATTCTTATTAATAATAGACTTATACAGGAGATTTATATCTCCATTTTTTCCTTCAACATGCCGCTTTTATCCCACATGCTCTTCGTATGCCCGCCTTGCCATTGAAAAATATGGTATTTGTAAAGGAGGCATTCTGGCCCTGATAAGGATATGCAAATGTCATCCATTGCATCCA
>JALVMZ010000047.1 GCA_027032655.1 Desulfobacteraceae bacterium | reverse complement strand
ATTGAAGATAATGATTGTAATTGGAGCAATAGAAGGGAACCTCAGAATACCTGCAGAAGGTAAAATGATGTTAAAAATACTCCCAATAATAATAGTAGGAATTCCATAGCCTAATATGATCTTTGCTTGCTTTTTAATTCTCTGTTTTTTACTCCTCCAGCCCCAGCGATATATCATGAACAGCATTATTGAAACAAATGTATTGTAATATATGGTAAAACACCAGAACCAGGGATTGTGATAATCAATGATTTCAGCCCAGCCATAGTGGGTCATGTAAAAATCAACCGCTGTTATGGTTCCTGTGAAGGCCTTCCATGTAAAAATGAGGGGTGGAATATACAGAATTAGATATGTGGATAATCTTTTCAGTGCCCCATGTCTTTCTGTTAATTCAAGGCCAAAATGAAGTGCAATGGAACCAAAAAAGCACCAGCCAGGTGAGGACATTCTTTGAAACAGTAGTGCTAACTCTTTACTTTCAGCACTATATACAAAGGAATATATAAGGGCCCAATAAGCAAAAGATAGATTTAATATGAAAAAAACAAGGGTCAGTCGAGATCTGTATTCCTTTCTTAATGTGGATAATCCCAGTAAAAGATATGTGGTCCCTGCAAAAACTGATAAGAAAGATAATATATTCAAGAATTACCTCATATCAAAGAGGTCATAATAAGATATTTTTTCGTTTATATTGAATAATAGATAAATACTAAAATTTATTATATATTTTAAAAAATAAAGAGTTATAATGTCAACTATATTGGCTTTCCCGGGGAGGTGTTTATATTATTTATGAAGTTATTCATATATCGGGGAGGTAAAAAGGAGATTTATGGATGAAACAGGATAACAGGATAAATACAGGGAATCCCCTTAGGGTAATATTTTTCGCAGGTAAAGGAGGAGTTGGAAAGAGCAGTATTGCCGGTGCCACCGGAATACTATCAGCGGAATCCGGGAACAGGACACTTATCATGTCCATGGATATTGCACACAGCCTATCCGACATATTTGATGTGAAAAAGGACGGCATTGTGGACTTCAACAGAGGCGCCCCTTTCCAGGTGGCAGATAATCTCTGGATTCAGGAACTTGACATATCTGAAGAGATAGAGAAGAACTGGGGAGAGATATACAGATATATATCCACACTGTTTAATGCCACAGGACTGGATGAGGTCCTGGCTGAAGAGCTTGCCATCCTGCCCGGTATGGAAGAGGTAAGCCTGCTACTTTACCTAAACAGATATTCTAAAGATAAGCGGTTTGATGTTATTGTGCTGGATTGTGCCCCAACAGGTGAGTCCATAAGGTTCATCAGCATACCCACCACACTTGAATGGTATATAAAAAAGGTATTCAGGATAGAAAAGACCATTGCCAGGTATGCACGACCAATAGCAAAGAGGGTGTATGATATTGAGCTTCCAGGTGATAAGTATTTCGATACAATAGAGTTTCTTTTTCAAAGACTGAGAGGCGTTGATGAATTACTCACTGACACGGATATTACATCTGTCAGGCTTGTCACAAATCCAGAGAAGATAGTCCTGAAGGAAACCCAGAGGGCATTTATGTATTTCAATCTTTTCAGGATGAATGTGGATGCAATAATTGTAAATCGTATAATACCCCCCTCCATTAAAGACAGGTATTTTAATGATTGGAGGATAACCCAGAAGGAACAACTAAAATCTGCGGAGGAGTGTTTCTCTCCTGTCCCCCTCTTTCAAGTGGATCTCATGAAAAACGAGGTCCTGGGATATAAAAATCTGAGGCAGCTTGGCAAGAAGATATACAGAGATAAAAACCCTCTTGATGTGTTTTTTAAAGGCACTCCATATGAACTCAGAAAAGAAAATGGAATATACTGCATGAGCATAAATCTGCCCTTTGTGAAGAAAGGGGAATTGAATTTAAACAGAGTGCATGATGAACTCATAGTCAGGGTTGGTGGCACAAAGCGGCATTTTTTACTGCCAAGACACTTAGCTGGGATTGACTCCATAACCGCCCGGTTTGAGGGCGAAAAGTTATGCATATATTTTGGAGGAGGTCAAAATGACAAAGAATAAAGAGAAAGATGAACACTTTATATGCCCGGTGGGAAGGTTTTTCGCTGACATAGAAAGGCTCTCAAAGAGGAGCTCCGAGTTCAGGAAGCATATGAACATGGCCAGGGTGGAGATGCTCAAGGCCATAAGGTCATTGATTGATGAAAGGATTGAAACACTGGAGGGTAAGACCCGCTCAAAGACCAAAAAAAGGGCAACAAAGATAGATATCCAATGAGCGGTTGACTTGAGTGGATGTAATCTGATAGAAAGGTCATCTATTTTATTTAAGGATAATTAGAGGATAAGGACTTGGGTGAGATTCAATCCATAA
>JALVMZ010000046.1 GCA_027032655.1 Desulfobacteraceae bacterium | reverse complement strand
TAAGTGTGGGCATATCAAATGCAGTTGAAAGGCCTGTCTGCCCCTCTTTAACCAAAAGGTGAAATCTTCTGTTCGTGTCCTCTGCTGTTCCAAGTCCCGCAAACATCCTCATGGTCCAGAGTCTTCCCCTGTACATGGAAGGCTGAACACCCCTTGTGAAAGGATACAGTCCAGGGAAACCAAGGTCCCTGCAATAGTCCTGATCCCTTACATCCAAGGGGGTATAAATCCTCTTTATCTCCTTGTCAGATACTGTAGAGAACCTTTCCAGTCTTTCAGGCCTTATTTTAAATATCCGCTCAAGCTCCTTTTCCCATTTTTCTTTATCTTTTCTTATGTCCTCAAAAATTTTTTCATTAAATATTCGGGGCATGGTTTAACCTCTCTCTATTTATTTAAACCCTTTAAGGCTATAATCTTATGAGCCCTTTAAAAGGTTCCTTGCAATTACTATCCTCATTATCTCATTTGTCCCTTCATATATCTGGCAGATCTTTGCATCCCTCATGTGTCTTTCCATGGGATATTCCTTGCAGTATCCGTATCCTCCCAGTATCTGAATACCCTCAATTGATGCCCTCATAGTTGCATCGGATGCATACATCTTGGCCATTGCTGCAGCCTTCTCATATGGCTTTCCATTATCTTCCAGCCATGCCGCCCTAAGGGTAAGGAGCTCTGCTGCATCAAGCTCAGTTGCCATATCTGCTAATTTCCACTGGATTGCCTGAAATGAAGAGATGGGTTTTCCAAACTGCTCCCTTGTCTTTGCATATTCAAGTGCCTCTTCAAGCACTGATCTCCCAATTCCCACTGCCTGAGCAGCAATACCGATCCTCCCTCCATCAAGGGTAGTCAACATCTGCTTGAATCCCTCCTCGGGATTTCCAAGAAGTGCGTCTTCAGGGACCCTTGCATCTTCAAATATGAGCTCTGCTGTGCCAGATGCATTGATGCCCAACTTTTCCTCAACCCTTCCCACACGAAACCCGGGTGTATTTTCAAGGTCAACAACAAATGAGCTGATACCTTTATATCCCTTTCCTTTGGCCGTAACAGCGGCAATAACCGCATATGATGCCACATTTCCATTTGTAATAAACTTCTTCTCACCATTTATAATCCACTCATTGCCATCACGAACAGCACTTGTTCGCATGGATGCAGGATCGGAGCCAGCATTTGCCTCTGTAAGGCCGTAGCATCCAATCTTCTCCCCCGAAGCACATGGAACCAGGTATTTCATTTTCTGCTCATGGGTGCCATACTTCATCACAGGAAAGCAATAAAGTGAATTGTTAACAGACATGATTGTTCCTGTGCCTGCACATGCCTTGGATATCTCAATCAGTGCCAGGACATAGCTCACATTATCCATTCCGCCGCCACCATATTCCTCTGGCACAGCAATACCCATGAGCTTCAACTCTCCCATCTGCTTTACAATATCTGCCGGGTGTTCGTGTTTGAGGTCAAGCTCTGCGGCCCTGGGTTTGATCTGCTCTTCAGCAAACCTTCGGGCCATATCCCTTACCATCTGTTGTTCCTCTGTTAATTCAAAATCCATGTTACTCCAACTCCCCCTTAAATTCTGGTTTTCTCTTCTCCAGGAAGGCTGTCATACCCTCTTTTCCATCAGGTGATGTCATACAGAGGGCGAATGCATCTGATTCCATGTAACAGCCATCCCTTAAATCCACATCAAAACCCCTTTCAATGCAATCTTTAACTGCTTTAAGGGAAACCTTTCCCTTTGAAGCAAGGACTCTGGCTGTCTTCATGGTCTCCTCCCACAACTTATCGGGAGGGAAGACCTGGTTCACAAGCCCTATCTCCTTTGCCTCTTTTGCATCAATCATCTTACCTGTCATACAGAGTTCCTTTGCCATTGCCTTTCCCACAAGTCTGCTTAATCGCTGGGTCCCCCCGAAACCAGGAATGATCCCGAGATTTATCTCTGGCTGTCCAAATTTTGCATTCTCGGAGGCATAGATAAAATCACATGCCATGGCTATCTCTGTCCCTCCACCAAGGGCATATCCATTAACACATGCAATAACAGGTATGGGCAGCCTTTCAAGCCTGAAGAGTGTCTCCTGTCCCTTTCTTGAAAAACCTCTCAACTGAAGGGGTGTAAGATTTACCATGTGCGATATATCTGCCCCTGCCACAAACGCCTTATCTCCTTCACCTGTCAGTATCAACACCCTTATGGATGAGTCCTTTTCCACCTTATCAATTGCATCATTTAGTTCTTGCAGAACCTGTTCATTTATTGCGTTAAGGGCCTTGGGTCTGTTGAACTTCAGGACCCCAATTCCATCCTGAACCTCGAATATTATTGTTTCGTAATTCATGTTTCACTCCTTTTTTATTTAAGATGAACACAGAGATTAA
>JALVMZ010000045.1 GCA_027032655.1 Desulfobacteraceae bacterium | reverse complement strand
GCTTCGCTCACTGCTGATTTTTTTCTGATTTACATCCATGTATCAGAAAAAAATAAAGCCGCTCCAGGAAGATACCATCCACCTGTTATGGTGGTAGTAATGGCAAATGTTGGGCACCGGGTCTTTGTTGTAGGGAATGGCGGGAGGGCTTCGTCAGGCACTAAATAGATTGAATATAGTTATTAGCTTTGATAATTTTTCTTACCATCAGATGGATTTTATCAGGGAACATAATAAAGATGACCAGAGGACAGGTCGCTTCAGGCTTGTTAAATTCTTTGCATGGGCAAGCCTTGTGGTTATCATTGTGTTCAGCTTCCCTTTTTCAGTTGTAATCACCCAGAGGGCCAAAAACATGCTTATAAGGAGTTATGAAAACTACGCCCTCCTTGTGGGTAAAAACCTGAATCACCAGGTGTTTCAGTATTTTGTGCTTCCCGTTTACAGACGATACGGCGAGATAAAATTGAGGAGAGAGGAACAATACAGGCTAATGGACAGGGTTGTGAAAAACACCATCCATGGATTCAATGTGGAATTGGTGAACATATATGACATCAGAAACGGTGTTGTGGCTTACAGCACCAATCCAGAACTGATAGGAAAGCCAGTCACCGAAACTCCAGGATACAAAAAGGCGGTAAAGGGGGAGCTCTCATCAGGAATCATATCCCAGGGGCGGGGGCTCTTTGGCCTTAATTTTGAATTCATTGGAGGGAAACCCAAATTAAGGACATATATCCCTTTCAGGGTGGTCAATCCATACACAGGTGAGAAGGGATATGTTGCAGGTGTGTTTGAGCTGGTTCAGGACATGAGCAAGCAGTACAGGTCAATTGTCCAGTTTCAGTATATGGTTTTTGGCCTTTCCATCCTTATAATGGGACTCATGTTTGTGGCACTCATATTGATTGTGCAAAAGGCTGAAAATCTTATCCAGCAAAGGGTAGAGGAGCAGAGAAAACTTGAGGCACAACTGCACCATGCAGAAAGACTCGCCATACTGGGTGAGATGGTTGCAAGGGTATCCCATGAGATAAAAAACCCCCTTGGCATTATACAGAGCACTGCAGAGCTGCTTGGTAGCTCCTGTAAAGACAATGATACCAGCAGGAAACTATCAGGGATCATAAAAGAGGAATCCATCAGGCTCAACAGGATTGTGACAGAGTTCCTGGACTTTGCCCGCCCCATGGTGCCCAAATTTGAGCAGACTGATTTAAGGGAAATCATTGAAAGAAATATCAAGTTTCTTCAACCTGAACTTGAAAAAAAGGGCATTCATGTGGAAAAGTCCTTCTCAGATGAACCCTGCAAACTAATGGCAGATAGGGAACAGCTTTATCGTGCATTTATGAATATATTTATGAATGCTATACAGTGTCTTAATAAAAATGGTATAATAAAAGTCAAAATAGAAAAGGGAAAGGATGGTTACATTATAATGATAGAGGATAATGGCCCGGGCATCTCAAGGCAGAATCTGGATAAGATTTTTAATCCCTTTTTTACCACAAAGGACAAGGGCTCAGGTCTGGGTCTTTCCATAGTTAAAAAGATAATTGATGGACATAATGGCTCAATCAGAATTGAGAGTCTTGAAGGTCACGGCACAAAGGTTATTATAAATCTTCCCATAAGGGTATAACAGGGGTTCTGGCATGGAAACCATTCTTGTGGTGGATGATGAGAAAAATTATTTAGTGGTTCTTGATGCACTGCTTACAGCAGAGGGCTACGAGGTGATAACCGTTGACAATGCAAAGGATGCCCTCAAACACATAACAGATTCAGATGTGGACCTGGTAATCACTGACATGAAGATGCCAGGAATGGATGGAATGGAACTCCTTAAGGAATCAAAGAGAATAAACCCGGACATTCCTGTTATCATGATGACCGCATACGGAACCATTGAAATGGCAGTTGAGGCCATGAAGAATCGTGCCTATGACTACATAACAAAGCCATTTCAGAATGAAGAACTCAAGCTCACCATAAAAAAGGCCCTTGAAAATCATCGTCTTATAAAAGAAAACCGATACCTGAGTCAGGCGCTCTCACAGCGATACAGATTCGGAAACATTATAGGGAAAAGTGAGGCAATGATGAGGGTCTTTGAGATGATTGATAAGGTTTCAAGGACCCGATCAACAGTGCTCATCACAGGACCATCAGGCACCGGTAAAGAGCTTATTGCAAAGGCCATACATTACAATAGCCACAGGAAGAATAAGCCATTTATATCTGTAAACTGTGGAGCCCTTGTGGAGACCCTCCTTGAAAGTGAACTCTTTGGACATGAAAAGGGGGCATTCACCGGGGCTGTATCCATGAAAAAAGGAAGATTTGAACTGGCAGACGGGGGAACCCTTTTTCTTGATGAGGTGGGAGAGATGCCCTCCTCCACCCAGGTAAAACTCCTCAGGGTGCTTCAGGAGATGGAGTTTGAAAGGGTTGGAGGAACAAAGACAATAAAGGTGGATGTCAGGGTGATTTCAGCATCAAACAAAAACCTGAAAGAGGAGGTGGAAAAGGGGAAGTTCAGGGAAGACCTCTATTATAGATTAAATGTGATAAATATTAATGTCCCTTCTTTAAAAGAGAGGATGGAGGATCTAAGACCCCTTGTTCATTATTTTTTGGAAAAATATGGAAAGGAGGCAGGAAAGGAGAACATCACCCTCACCCCCGAGGCGTGGAAACTCCTTTATTCCTATCCCTGGCCCGGAAATGTCAGGGAACTTGAAAATGTAATAGAAAGGGCAGTTGTGCTAAACACCACAGGAAGCATAACACCTGATGACCTCCCTCCTGAACTCCTGGGTAAAGAGGAATCTCTGGATATTGTAAGATTCATCCCCCTCGATGCGGACCTTCAGAAGACACTGGAGATGATAGAGGAGAAATTAATCAGAAGGGCCCTTGCCCATTCCAATAATGTCCAGGCACAGGCAGCAAGGCTTCTGGGGATAACCAAAAGCCTGATGCAGCATAAGATAAAAAAGTATAATATCCATATTTAAGGGTATAAAATTTTTTACCATTATTTTATTGTAATTTCAATATGTTATGCTATTTAACATCCAGATATTATATATATGGGTACAATATTTTGAACCTTTGACTCCATGTTAAAGACTATCCATGTATGATACAATCCAAATTAATTCATGTAATATCAATGAGTTATCCTTATTGTAAGGAATGGAAGGAGAGAATGGCAAGGATATTGCATATCAAATTAAGTAAATTCTCTCTTTCCTCCTAAAAAAAGAAACCAACCTGAAGGGGTTGGTTTTTTTCTTACAATCAATAGCCCAATTTTCTTAAAGCACGGGTATCCTTTGTCCATTTCTTCTCCACCCTCACCCTTAAATCCAGAAAAATTCTGGTATTAAACATCTCTTCAAGTTCAAGCCTTGCATCCTGTCCTATCTTTTTTATCATCCTCCCTCCTGCTCCGATTACAATCTTCTTCTGGGAATTTGACTCCACATGTATTGTGGCGTAGATGCTAAGGATTCCTTTCTCAGGATTCTCCTCCATAAAATCTACGGTAACAGCACTTGAATACGGTATCTCATCCCTTGTATTTAAATATATCTTCTCTCTTATTATCTCTGATATGAGAAATTGCTCATTCTGGTCTGTCTTCATATCCGGAGGGAAATATAATGGACCCGGCTTAAGATACCTCTTTAAGACCTCCATCATCTCAGGCACACCATATCCTAAGAGGGCAGATATTGGCATTATCTCATCAAAGGAATAAAGTTTTCTGTATCTATCCATTATGGGGAGAAGCTGTTGTTTTGGCCCTTTATCTATCTTATTTATCAATAAAATGGCCTTTTTCTCACTCTCCCTGAGCCAGTTAATCAGCATATGTATGTCAGGAGGGTCTGGATCTGGCAGCTCTATCATTGCAAGTATCAGGTCCACCTCAAAAAATGATGCCCTGGCAGATTCCACCATGCTTTTGTGAAGAGGAGTTCTTGTCTTATGTATGCCCGGGGTATCAATAAAAATCATCTGATAATTATCCCCGTTAAATATTCCCAGTATACGGTTTCTGGTTGTCTGAGGCTTGGGTGATACTATTGCAATCTTTGTCCCCAGTATTCGGTTAAGGAGTGTGGATTTTCCCACATTGGGAGGGCCAACAATGGATATAAATGCGGATAAAAACTCCTTCCCTTCCTTATGCTCATTCTCATTGTTCAATTCTGATTTCTCCATACTCAATCTCCTCATCTAAGATTATTGATGTTATTCTAATCCCCATTCTCTGCTCCAGTTTTTTAATTTCCTGGTTTTTATATCCTCTCAAGAGTGGCTCCTCTTCCCTTCTCACCCTGAGAATAATACTGGAGCCCTTCTGAATCCCTGCAAGAAATGGGGTTATCCTCCTCTGGTATATTCTGGATCTTACCAGATGTCCAAATGCCTGATGCCACGGCCCTGCCACCACCTCGCCATCTTTTAGAAGAGAAGGTGAATTAAAAAGCCCTATCCTTATTACCGGGATTCCATTATCTTCAAGCATCATGCAGGCATCTGCACATATCTCAACCGCCTCCTCAACATCAAGAGGGCTGTATCTCCCTTCCCTGAACCACCTGTGAAGCACAGTGCCTTTCAGCACCAGTGCGGGATACAGCCTGAGGGAGTATGGCCTGAGCTCTATCACCCTTTCCAATCCAGAAATAAATCTCTCCTTAGTATCCCCTGGAAGACCTGGCATCAGTTGAATCCCTGCATAAAATCCATTCTCTTTTAACAGGTTCACCGCCTGAATAATATCACTTACTGTATGCCCCCGTCTTGATAGTCTGAGCACATTATCATCCATGGACTGGGCCCCAATCTCCACAACCCTGACACCGTATTCCTTCATTATCTCAAGGACATCAGGGGTCACTGTATCAGGCCTTGTGGAGACCCTTATCCATTGAAACATCCCATCCTTGATATATGGTCTTACTGATTCAAGGTAATATACGATTCTCTCCTCTGAAAGATTGGTAAATGTGCCCCCAAAAAAGGCAATCTCTTTTATCCTTGCCCTCCGGTATTTTTCTGATTCAATGGAGGCGTTAATTATCTCTTTAATTGCCTCCCTTTCAAGGGGGGCTGAGCGCTCTGTTACCTTTTCCTGATTGCAGTAAATACATCTGTGGGGACAACCTTCATTTGGTATGAAGAGTGGAACAATCAGGCGTGTCTCTCTTCTTGCTTTAACCAATGATATGCCTCCCGTGCTCCCATCTGCTCTGCATCTTTTTTACTTTTTCCCTTCCCTTTTGATATGATTTTACCATTTAAAATAACACCCACTGTAAAGGTCCTGTCATGTGGAGGACCCTTTTCTTCCAGAACCCTGTAACCAGGCCTCACCCTGAACCTATTCTGTGTATATTCCTGGAGCAGGGTCTTATAATCCTTACCAATTGAGTCAATATTATCAATGATTGCAGAAAATAGCCTGCTTACCACATCCCTTGTCTTTTTAAAACCCGAATCCAGGTAAATAGCCCCTATCAGTGCCTCAAATGCATCTGCCAGTATGGATGGCTTATCTCTTCCACCTGAAAGCTCCTCCCCCCTGCCCAGTCGAAGATATCTACCCAGTTCTATGCCTTTTGCCACATTAAAGAGGCTATCTTCATTTACAAGATATGACCGATATCTTGAAAGTTCCCCTTCCCTTGCATCAGGAAAGAGTTCCATCAATATGTGACTTACTGCCAGCTCAAGCACAGCATCTCCCAGGAATTCAAGCCTTTCATTATCAGTCACATCAGATTCATTGGCCTCATTAACATATGAGCTGTGTATCAGTGCCTGTTTAATCAATTTCATATCCTTAAATCTGTATCCTATTTCATCAAAAAGCCCATCTAAATCATTCATCAACAGCTCTCCTGTTAATCATCATATAATCCTCTCTGTCATCCTGAGGGTGTCTGGTGTAATCCCCTCTGTCATCCTGAGGGTGTCTGGTATAATCCTCTCTGTCATCCTGAGGGTGTCTGAAAGACACCCGAAGGATCTATGAGATGCTTCGGGGCTTCGCCCCTCAGCATGACAGATAAGGTAATTCCAGATATACAAAAACATATTATTTAATTGAGTTTTGCAAAGCTCTCTATAATATTTATTATAATTACAGATTGAGAGCTTTGCAAAACTTTATACAAAAAAACTTTTATATTTTTTTGATTTCTTGGCTTTTAGTAAGCCACCTATCTTTAATATTTTTTCTTTACATTACATATATTTGGTGTTAATTATAAAATTTTTTTCAAGGGATTTGAGATAATGGGAAGCAACAGGAAAAAGGTAATCCTATCGGGTAAAGGGGTCCAGGATTGCATACATAAACTGGCAGAGCAGATAATTGAGGCACACAGCTCTCTTGATGATGTGGTGCTGATTGGTATCCGCACAGGTGGTGAATATCTTGCCAGAAGACTTGCAAAGGTATTAAACCAAAAGACAAAAACAGACCCACTTCTGGGTTTCCTGGATATTACCCTTTACAGGGATGACTGGACCAGAATAGGGCCTGCGCCTGAGGTGAGAAAGACCGAGATACCCTTTTCCATTGATAATAAGACAATCATTCTTGTGGATGATGTGCTGTTTACAGGAAGGACAGTAAGGGCGGCCATGGACGCCTTAATAGACCTGGGAAGACCAAAGAGGATTGAACTTGCAATTCTTGCAGATCGAGGCCAGAAGGAAAGGGAACTCCCCATCAGCCCCAATTATGTGGGCGGGGTCTGGGAGGTGCCACAGGATAAAACCATTAATGTATATCTGAAAGAGGCAGGTTTTGAAGACCAGGTGGTTTTAGAAGACAGAGTCAGGAACTGACCCATGCCCGCCAGGAAAAAAAAGAAAAAGAAAAAACATGCCTTTGAGTTACCTGAAGAAAAAATTCAACTCATAAATGAACTCATAAAAGCACCTCAAGACCTGACCCGTGAAGTCATCTCAGAAAAGATAACTGACCCCAAACTGGCATCAGTATTTATTGATAGGATTCCAGCAGAAAAAGACTACATCTCATCTGCCCTGATTATAAAAGAGCTGTTTGGCAATGAAAAACCTGTAATAAAATCCATAAAAAAGCTCATATTCAGGCTGAAGCAGAAAGGTATCTCTCCAGCAGAGCTTGAATATCAGGAACCTGAATCCCCTGTTTTAATGCTCAAAACCGAACTACCAGAGCCCATCTCCTATATTGGACCTGTGGGATATGGCGGACACAGGATGTTTTTTATCTCCATACCATATCCCGGGGGCATATATGAAACAGGAACAGGTTTTATAAGTGATAGTGGAATCCCTGCCTTCTATCACAGTCGCCAGAGAAAAAAGGAAATGAAAAGGAACAGAGAGGTATTTTTTGAAC
>JALVMZ010000044.1 GCA_027032655.1 Desulfobacteraceae bacterium | reverse complement strand
AGCGTTTATTCCTCATTATTTCTTCAGGAGTTCCCATACCAACCACATATCCCCCTCTTTCTCCCCCTTCAGGTCCAAGATCAATTATAAAATCCGCATTTTTTATCACATCAAGATGATGTTCTATTACAACCACTGTATTGTTCAGTTCCACAAGTCTCATTAATAGATCAAGCAGTCTTCTTATATCCTCAAAGTGAAGTCCCGTGGTTGGCTCATCCAGGAGATATATGGTCCTGCCCGTCTGTCTTTTACTCAGCTCCTTGGAGAGTTTTAATCTCTGGGCCTCTCCCCCTGATAATGTGGTAGCAGGCTGCCCCAGTTTCATGTAACCAAGGCCCACATCCATCAATGTAATGAGTTTGTCTCTTAACACAGGAATATTCTCAAAAAGGGGAAGAACCTCCTTTACACTCATATCAAGTATCTGGGCGATATTGAATCCCTTGTATTTTATTTCAAGGGTATCCCGATTAAATCTACTGCCCCTGCAGACATCACATGTTACATGAACATCAGGCAGAAATTGCATCTCTATCTTTCTTGTTCCTTCGCCCTGGCATACTTCACATCTGCCACCCTTTACATTGAAACTGAATCTGGAAGGGGTATAACCTCTTACCCTGGCATCAGGTAACATGGAGAATATCTCTCTTATATGATTAAAAATGCCAGTGTAAGTGGCAGGATTCGACCTGGAGCTCTTTCCAATGGGTGCCTGATCAATATTTATGACCCTATCAATATATTCAGCACCTTTAAATGATTTCACTCTGCCCGATTTGATCTTCTTACCATAAACCCGCTTGAGAAGTTCAGGATAAAGGATGTCATACATGAGCGTGCTTTTCCCTGAACCCGATACCCCGGTAATACATGTTAGTGTGCCAAGTGGAATCTTAACCACTATATCTTTAAGATTATTGTGAGATGCTCCTTCTATTATTAACCAGTGCCTGGTGGAGTGTTTCCTTTTTCTTTTTAAAGGGATGGAGATACCACCTGAAAGATAATTTCCGGTAAGGGATCTATTATTATTTATTAATTCCTGTGGTGTTCCCTGAAATACAATATCGCCACCTTCTGGCCCTGCACCGGGTCCAAGGTCAATTATATGATCTGATGCAAGAATCATGTCTCTATCATGTTCAACCACAATTACCGTATTTCCCATGGATTTTAATTCCGTGATATTTTTTATAAGGCGATGGGTGTCCCTGGGATGAAGTCCTACGGTGGGTTCATCAAGCACATAAAGGACACCGGACAGGGCCGAGCCCATCTGGGTTGCAAGTCTTACCCTCTGTTCCTCTCCTCCTGATAGGGTGGAGGTTGTTCTGCTAAGTGAAAGATATCCAACTCCCACACTTACCAGAAATCCAAGCCTGTCCTTTATCTCCTTGATTATTCTCCCTGAAATATTAATCTCATTCTCTGTTAGTTTAATGTTATTAAAGAAATCCAGTGCCTCATTAACAGAAAGGTTGCATATCTCATCTATGGTGAGACCATTGACTCTGACTGCTCTACTGATGGGATTCAGTCTGGAACCATTACATTCTCTACATTCAATAGCCCCTATGTATCTTTCCAGTTCCCTCTTTTTTACAGGATTTTTTAACTTACTGTATAGCCTTTCAATATGTGGCACTATACCATCAAAGGATAAATCCTCTTTTATATAACCAAAAAGGATAATATTCTTTGATTCTTCTGGTAATTTATAAAAGGGCATATATGGGTCGATCTTAAGATGATTCATAATCTCAATAACTTTTTTATAAAAATTGTCTCCCAGGTCCTTTAGAATCGGTATGGCCCCTTCTGATACGGAAAGTCCAGGCCATGTAATAATAAGGTCAGGGTCAAAATATCTTATAATGCCAAGCCCCTTACATACCCTGCACGCACCCTTTGGATTGTTAAATGAGAAGTGCTGAGGAGTCAATTCGGGTATGGTCACGCCACAATCTTCGCATTCCTTTGATTGATTGAATCTTATCTCTTCTGTGCCGTTATCCAGTATTACTTTACCCTTACCTTTATGGAGTGCAAGCTCAATGGATTCTGTAAGCCTGGTTTTTACACCAGGTTTTAATATCAATCTATCAACTACAACACTGATGGAGTATGCTTTTTCTACATTTGTTTGTATTTCTTCAAGTAATTGAATCTTTCCATTAATCTTCACCCTTGTAAATCCATCTCTCTGGAGTTTTCTTAGCAGTTCATTCAGTCTGGTCTTATTATCATCAGTTGAGATAGGGGCAAGTATTTGAAGCCTGGTTTCTTCAGGAAATCCCATTATCCTGTCCACAATCTCCTGGGTGGTCAGGGAGGATATCTGCCTACCACATACAGGACAGTGGGGTTTGCCCATCCTGGCATAAAGGAGCCTCAACAGGTCATAT
>JALVMZ010000043.1 GCA_027032655.1 Desulfobacteraceae bacterium | reverse complement strand
ATCCAGTTTGGCATGAGTGATATGCCGAACCGATATAGCCATGGCAACTGGAGCAACACCTGAAGCACACCACCAATAATAACCCCTATTGCAACACCAACTATGGGCTGGGATAGTCTTGGAGATAACCATATGGTTGATCCTATTATCCCAAGGTTAAGGAATATGGGGGCAGCAGATGGTGCTGAGAAATGCCTAAGAGAATTCAATATCCCCATAAACAGGGCAACAAGACTGATAAAGAATATGTAGGGAAAGGTGATTCTGGTAAGGAGCACACACAGTTCATACTTAAAACCAGAGGCACCAAACCCATATGCCTGAATCCTCACAATCCAGGGAGACAGGAGGATACCCAGAATGGATAATACAACCAGAATCACAGAGACAAGGGTGAAAATTACCCTCGCCAATAGGAACGCCTCTTCTTTTGAGTGCTTTTTCAGATACTCTGTAAAAACAGGGATAAAGGCAATGGTGAGGGAGCCTTCTGCAAAGAGTCTTCTCAAGAGGTTTGGTATCCTGAATGCCACAAAGAATGCATCCGCCACTCCTGTGGCACCAAAGTATTTTGCAATTACCATATCTCTTATGAGCCCAAATATCCTGCTCAGGACCGTAAAAAAGCTCACAATCCCGGCTGATCTTGTTATCCTCTGATACCATGAGGCAGGGTTGTGTGATGTGTTATTATTTTTCATCCCCTGTGTGAATCACCTGCAATTCAATAAAATTATTGGATAATGTGTCCCGTCTCTTTTATCAGATAAATATCATTCATACAACCGTTTACATTGGATTCGTTATATATCTTGAAAAAGGTTATCTCCTCTGATAATTTGAAAAAATATGAATATTGCATCCATAGAGATAGGAACACAGACATCAAGACTTCTTGTTGCGGAATGGAAATCGGACAGCAGTGATTTCAAACCACTATTAAGAGAAAGGGTGCATACCCGCTTAGGAGCGGGGGCATCATCAGGGACAAATAAAAGGGTTACAGAACCTGCCGTAAAGCGGGGTGTTGAGGCCCTGAAGGTTTTTTCCCGGATAATTGCAGGATTCAATGTTGTTAAATACAGGACTGTTGCAACCGGTATTTTGCGGATGGCTGAAAATGGTAAAGAGGTAATTGATATATTTGAAAATAAGACAGGTATTAGAGCTGAAATTATCTCAGGCGAGCGTGAGGCATGGCTTACAATGAGGGGTGTTAAGTATTCCCTTGGATTGGAGAGGCGAGATTGTCTTATTTTTGATGTTGGCGGTGGAAGCACAGAATTTATAATGGACGCAGGTAAGGGGTTTCGTGTAAAATCCATTCCCCTTGGATGTGTTGAACTAAAAGAGAGATTTTTTTTAAAGGATCCTCCCAACAGAGGGGACTTAAACAGAATGATGTCCTATATAGATGATGCACTTGGAGTGATATTTGACTCAGGGGAATTTGGTTCACCTGAGCTTGTGATTGGAACAGGGGGGAGTGTTACAAATATTGGCTCAATACTTCATGGAATACCATTTAATGAGCTTACACCTGAGAGGGCTGATGGCATTAAGGTAACCAGGGAGAAGATAAAGGAGCTATTCAGAGAACTCATAAACAGGTCACAGGATGAAAGAGAGAAGATACCAGGAATTGACCCTGAAAGGGCGGATGTTCTGCCTGCTGGAGCAGGGATTGTTATAAAAATAATGGATAGGATAGGCTCAGATGAAATGATTGTTTGTCTTTCAGATATACTTGATGGTATCCTGGTGGAACTTATAAATCCGGATTGTAACAGGAAATAGATTATGAATGTATCCAGAGTATATCTTTTAAAAGTGCAGGGTATGGTCCTTTCGCTTCCGCTCAAGGACAATACCCTCCACTTATTCAAATAATGTATAATATACCGAGATTTGAAATTATAGGATATCTTTATTTTAGATGAAAAGTATAAATAAAAAGGTGGGAGATGGAGATGGATGGAAATGAATTGAAAAGGGGATACACATTTGACGATTTAATACTTATTCCCAACTATTCAGAGGTCTTGCCCTCGGAAGTGGATGTTAAAACCAGATTTTCCAGGAATATAGGGCTGAATATACCCATCTCAAGCGCTGCAATGGACACCGTTACTGAATCAGAGACAGCCATAACCATTGCAAGGCAGGGGGGAATAGGCATTGTCCACAGAAACATGGGTATAGATGAGCAGGCCCTTGAGGTTGAGAAGGTAAAGAAATCAGAAAGTGGAATGATAATTGATCCCATAACCATTGAGCCTGATAGAAAGATATCCGAAGTCCTTGAGATAATGAGCAAATATCGGATATCAGGTGTGCCTGTGGTAAAGGATGGAAATCTTGTTGGCATAATAACCAATCGGGATCTTCGGTTTGAGACCAATCTTGACCAGAA
>JALVMZ010000042.1 GCA_027032655.1 Desulfobacteraceae bacterium | reverse complement strand
ATAAGCCATCAAGAAAGGAATTGGAGATTGCTGAGACATACCTTTATTCACATTCCTGGTATAGGGGTTAAGACTGAGCGAAGATTATGGGAGTCGGGAATTCTTACCTGGGATGAGTTTTTAGATCATAAAAATACCATATTTTCAGCAAAAAAGGACGAATATATAAAAAATGAGTTGAAAAAATCAATTCAATGTATAGATAATATTGAATATTTTAGTTCAAGATTACCTTCCAACCAGCTCTGGCGTCTTTATCAGGAGTATAAACAATCTGTTGTATTTCTGGACATTGAGACCACCGGAGGTCTTGATGGAACTGATGAAATAACAATAATAGGTCTGTATGATGGAATTAGAGTTTACACATTTATAAATGGTGTTAACCTGGAGAATTTTGAAGACTTAATAGGGAATTATAAGATGGTGGTCACATTTAATGGCTCATCATTTGATATTCCGTATATAAAGCGAAGATTCAGGGGTATATCTCTGCCCCCGGTTCACATAGATCTCAGGCATCTGATGAAAAGGGCAGGATTTAGGGGTGGATTAAAGTCCATTGAAAAACAGATGGGAATCATTAGAAGTGAAAGGATAAATAGGATGAATGGATATGATGCTGTCAGGCTTTGGTATTATTACCAGATGGGGGATAAATCGGCTCTTGATATTCTCATTGAATACAATACTGCTGACATTGTCAATCTAAAGCCGATCTGTGAGACAGGATATATGATATTAAAAAAGAGGCTTCTGCCATATTATTAATGGCTTCCCGCAGGTGCCGTTATTTCTCCCCGGCACCCATCTCTTCACTCCCTTTTCCTGAAGATGGCCGGCAGAGTAGATGCACGGACACCCGAGAAGCCTTTTATATTTTTATAATAATGCAGATTAGAGGCTTGTAAAGGGGATGTGAAAATTTTATCATTCAGGGAAGTCATCTCCCATAAATCTTTTTACCTGTTCAAGGGATGGAATTCCTCTTCTTGCTCCTATTTTCGTGCATTTAATGGCAGATACCGCAGAGGCAAACCTCATACATTCCCCCATGGGCCATCCCCGAATCAGGCCATATATATAGGCCCCATGATAGACATCACCTGCGCCTGTAGTATCCACTGCTTGCACATTATATGCATCCTGGACTATAAAAGAATCATTACTTAAGCCCACACTTCCCCTCTTGCCCAGGGTGATAACAACCTCCTTGGAGCCATAACTTTTCAATTTTCTAAGTGCATATTCAGGAGTATTATATTCTCCTGCAAGTTGAATGGAAAAGGGCTCAGATGCAATGAGGACATCCACCATTTTAAGTATTTCAGGGATTCCGTCCCTCAGGGTTCCTGCATCCATTACCACCAACATCCCTCTCTGTTTTGCCTGTATTACTGCCTCTGTTATTGCTTCAACCATAAGGCTATCCACATGAAGGATGCGGGCATTAGGGTAAATTCCAAGGTCAATATCCTGGGCCCTCAGGTGTGGGACTGACCCCCTGTGCCAGAATATGGTCCTTCTTCCATCCCGGGCATTTATGGCAATAAATGCAAACGGCGAAGTGTATCCAGGTGTTATTTTGACTCCGGATATATCTATGTTATCTTCCTTCAGGCCTTTTATAATCTCTTCTCCCAAGGAATCGTCACTGATTGAACCAAAAAACCCGGTTTTTATCCCAAGTCTTGACAGGGTTACCAGTGCAGTGGAGGCGGGTCCTCCACACTGAACTGTAATATCAAGTAATTCCACCTTTCCATCTTCTTCAGGAAAGGTCCTCAGTCTTCCAAGGTAGTCCACACATGCCTGTCCAACTCCTATTACAGAGACATGATTCCTGTGCTTATGTGTTTCCTCCATTGTTGTCCAGGATCCTCCTTATCGCCTGTGCAAACTGGTGAAATACAAAGGGTTTCATGATATATCCGGTTATGCCCATCTCCTTTGCCTTCTGTTCATCTGCAATACGATCACTATAACCTGTGCAGATAATAACCGGGATATCACTACGAATATCTTTTAATTTTTCTGCAAGCTTATCACCAGGAAGATGCGGCATGGTCATATCTGTTATTACAAGATCAAAATCATCAGGGTTGTCCTGAAACAACCTTAATGCTTCAATGGGACTATTCGTTGCAGTTACTCTATAACCCAGGTATTCAAGCATCTGTTTGCCGATATTTACAATATCCTGTTCATCATCCACAAATAGAATTCTCTCATTCCCGGTTGGAAGAATCTTATGTTCAACAATCTCTTCATTTTCAGCCTTTGCTGATATGACAATGGGTAGATAGACCCTGAAGATGGACCCCTTTCCCAATTCACTTTCCACGGTAATTGCACCCTTATATTTATTAACTATCCCCTGAACAACAGCCAGACCCAGCCCTGTTCCCACTCCCTTTTCCTTTGTGGTAAAATATGGATCAAATATCTTTTCCACTGTCTCTTTTGACATACCTTCTCCTGTATCGCTTACTTCAATCATCACATAAGGACCAGGAATAAGATTTTCAAATCCTGATGTAAATTGTTCATCCAGATTTACATTCATAACCCTGATATCCAGCATCCCCCCTTCTTTTCGCATTGCATGGGCGGCATTGGTGCAAAGATTCATCAATATTTGCTGTATCTGAGTAGGGTCAGCCTCAATTATTCCGGGGTCTTCTTTCATGATATGATTTATCTTGATATAAGATGGAATGGATGATCTCAAAAGCCTTACTGATTCTTTTAGAATGGGTTTGATGGAGATGGGTTTTTTTATCTCTTCCATACCCCTGCTGAAGGTGAGTATCTGCTGCACCAGTTCTTTTGCTCTTCCAGTTGCCTTTATAATCTCTTTTAAGTTTCTTGTTATTATATCCCTCTCATCAATTTTCATTTCACTGATTTCTGCATAACCCATAATTACTGATAGTATATTATTAAAATCATGGGCTATTCCTCCTGCCAGTGTTCCTATGGCTTCCATTTTCTGTGCCTGTCTCAGTCTTTTCTCCATCTCTATTTCAGTGGTTACATCCCGTTTGACAGCCACAAAATTTATTATATTGCCGGATGCGTCTTTTACAGGAGATATGACCGCTTCCTCTTCATATAGTTCTCCCTGCTTATTTCTGTTTATAAAATGTCCCTTCCATACATTTCCGCTCAATATGGTATTCCAGAGATCCTCGTAGAATGCCTGATTATGTTTGCCGCTTTTCAGTATCCTGGGATTTTGACCTATAGCTTCATTCCTTTCATATCCGGTGATCTTTTCAAATGAAGGATTAACATAAACAATATTCCCATCCCTATCTGTAATCACCACAATCTCTGCTGATTGCTCAATAGCGGTTTCGAGCAGGATTCTCCTTGCCTCTTCTTTTTTTATTTCAGTTATATCCATAAGTGAGGCAATGGAGCTTCTCTCACCTGGAATAATATTTACCCTGTTGAGGACATGCTTGATATTCCCACTTTTATCAATAAATCTGAATTCATACAGAGTAGGAGTGCTTTCTGGATCCTCTCTTCTTGCATAGTGATATACCTTCATCTTTTCAAGGTCTTCTTTTACAACAAATTCAATCCAGCTCCTTTTCCCTTCAATCTCCTCTCTTTTGTATCCACTCAATTTTTCAAATTCATTATTTGCCATAAGAATTGTGGTATCCTCATCTATTATAACAGTTGCGGCCCCTGTATTTTCAAAAATACTCCTGTATCGTGCTTCGGCCTCTTTTAATGCCTCTTCTCTTTTTCTTATTGCATCTGCCATAATATTGAAATCCTCTCCAAGTTCATTTAATTCCCGGTAGCCTCTAAGTCTTATTTTCTCTTTATAATCCCCGGATGCTATTCTTTTTGCACTTTCAACGAGTAGGGTTAGTGGATTCAGGATCGTTTTCAGGTTTATAATTGATATTATTATTGCACATAACAATGCAAAAATGGCTCCACAGATAAAAATTATCCTTATTCTGTGAATGGAGCTGAAGGCCTCATCCACTGATTGTATGACCACTACAGCCCAGTTTACACCTGGCACTATGGAACATGCACCAAGCACATCTTTGTCTTTGAATCTGAATATTGCCCTGCCTTCCAGCCCCTGAAGGGCATTTTTTATGAGATCTATATTGTTAAGATTCCATCTCTGCTTGACCAGCTTCTCTATTGGATGAGCAATAAGTGTTCCTGTTCTATCCACAATAAATGCCCTTCCAGTTTTTCCCACTCTTACCTTTTTGATTATGAGATATAGTGATGATAGGTTCAGATATCCAATAATAATATGATCTTCGGTGGGCCTGCTAAGCACCACAGTAGGTTCATCTGTTAATGCAGAAATAAAGGTATTTGACCAGTATGGCTCTCTTAGGAGTTTTGGTATCCTGAAGAATCTCTGCGATGAGATGTCAAGACCAATCTGATTCTCATCATAAGGATACATATATCTAATGGAACCTTCCATATCAGCGATCTCAATTATGTTAAAAAATCCGTAGTGGGAGCGAATTGTCCTGATATATCTATTTATATTACCGGTTTTTATAATATCCTTTTCTTCTATTACCTCTCCCACATGGCCGAGTAATTCATTTGGAAGACGAAGGAATCTTTCTATCTCACCAGCAAGGGATTTTGATATGATAAAGTTCCTGTCCATTATCTCATTCTTCATATCATCAGTGAGAAAATATAAAGAGATGGATCCTACAATAAATACAGGCAGTATGGCCAGTAAAAGAGAGTTTAATATAAGACCCTTTTTAAGTGATGGATACCTGCTCATTTTTTACTCCACTCTTATAAATTCCCCGTTTTTTACAGTAATTAAATATAACTTTCTTTTGGGATCCCCAAATCTATCAATTATAAAATCACCATCTAAGCCCTCAAATCTCTTTATATTGATAATGGTATCCTTTATTTTTGAGGGATCAAGATTCTTTTTAAGTGCCTTAATAATTATTTTTGCAGCTTCATAGCCTTTGGCAGCAGCAAAGTTCGGGCTATATCCGAACCTTTTTCTGAATCTTTTCATAAAGTCTTGAGCTTTGGGGCTTTTACTCATTATGAAAAAGGGATGGCAGAATATAACCCCTTCAATGGCATCTCCCCCATGTCTTATAAAGTCCTCTGTCATAGCCCATCCTGCCAGAATCACCTTTGCCTTTGAACCAGCCAATCTCAGATGTTGACAGAGCATTGCACTATCCACTGAATTTGCTATGATAAGGACCCCATCAGGTTGATAATCAATAATATCATTTATTATCTCTCTGTATCGAACATGATCTCTGGATTTAAATGGCCGGACACAGATTATAGTCCCCCCTAAGGACTCGAAATATCCCTTGAATGTATCAAAATAGCCCCCTGTATATTCAAGATTAACCACATCATAGATTACAGAGATTTTCCTGATTCCCATCTTCTCATAGGCATAATGTGCAAGCCTTTTACATTCATAGATGTTTGGGGGAATGACTCTAAGAAAGTAATCATCAATACCCGTAAGAGAGTTTGAACTGGTTGTTGGACTTATAAGCACTATTTTCTTTTTATTTATAAAGGGCATAACAGATACACTCATTTGACTTGTCATATGTCCTATAATGGCAACAACTCCTTCTTCTATTAATTCCTTATCTTTTTTTATAGCAATATTTTGATCCTGCATATCATCTTTGACTATCAATACTATTTTCCTTCCATTTATTCCTCCTTTTTTATTCTCCTCTTCAATTGCCAGGATTGCACCATCTCTGCCTCCAATTCCAATATCAGAAAATTTACCTGTAAGCGGTCCAATAAAACCGATTTTAATTGGTTCCTGCTTTTCACATCCTGCAATTATTAGAGGAAAAATCAGAATAAAAAAGGACTTAAATAGGATAGGTCTCATTTTTAGATTTTTCATGGCATGCCCTCCATGGCTGGATAACATTTCCTGTAAATGCATTTTTTAGGAAATTTATTCATTTATTATGCCATCCATGGCAAAATATATGTTAACATCATCTTTGGATATTATCCATATTAGTTGATCATTAAGTTAAATTCTATAGAGGCTATCCGGGTCTTTGTTTCCGCATTTCCATAAGCAAGTATATTTCCTATCAATTAATCCGGAGAAGAACCTAACTTTTTAAATTTAAATAAGAACATAGGAGGTTTTATATCAAGAACATTTATTTTTTCGTTCGGGAGACTCACCTGACTTCTCAATACCTTAAATTCTCTTTTCCCATATCTTGACATAGATAGATCAATCCAGCATAGGACATTGTCAGAACTTATAAGACTCACATCCTTTCTTCTCCCCCTTATTCTTATTGTCACCACAGGATTAATGGGCTCCACCACTTCAATCTTAGGAGGGATATTTTTTAATTCAACAGGAACCCTTATATTCCTTTCAAAATCCTGTTGGCCTGCGAACATAAACCATACCGCTGAAACAATGAAGAATGTGGCCAGCTTTTCTTTCCACCTGTTCACTACCAATGAAGATATCTGTTCTGACCATCCTCGTTTCTCTTTTATCCCGAATTTCATTGCATCCTTTAGATAGGCCTTTAATTGGTCAACTGTATCCACTGTTATGGCCCCTTTATCTCTCATAAGGTGAATTGTGCCGGTCTCTTCCGAGATTACAAATACCCATGCATCACATTTTTCAGTGAGTCCCAGACCCGCTCTGTGTCTTGTTCCCCATTCAGGGGGAAGATTTTCAGATGAGCTCAATGGAAGATAACATGATGCCATCTGGATTCTGCCACTTTTTATTAGAATTGCACCATCATGAAGGGGAGATGATTTCTGAAATATGCTTATGAGGACCTGATATGTGGGATCTGCTTCAAATCTGATTCCTTTAATAACAAACTCATCAGTATTATCAGCCCTTTCAATTACAATAATTGCACCTATCTTTTCCCTTGATAACCTTACAATGGCATCAGCAAATGATGAGATCCATTTATCTGATAATAATATCTTTTTTCTTGAGATCTGTTTAAATGGATTTACAAGTTCAAGGGCCTGGCGGATTTCTTTTTGAAAGAGTATTATTAAAAAGATTACAAGCACCTGCCAGAGTATCTGAAAAAACCAGGTAGTAAGAAAAAGCCCCAGATACTTTGCCATTGTAAATATAGCACCAAGTATGGCAAGTCCCAATAGTGCCTTAAAGGCTTTTGTCCCTTTAAACCAGATATAAAGATGATAGGCTATAATGCTTAAGAATAAGACATCAACTATATCCTGAATTCTAAGGTCTGTGAATATTGACAGAGGAGCCATATAATTATTATAGCATAATGATATGAAAATTTATAGTATTTTTATTGCAATTGAAATATTAGTTCTTGAATAAATATAAAAATTTTGCTTCAAATAATAAGAAGGTTTTTAAAAAGGTTTTAACTC
>JALVMZ010000041.1 GCA_027032655.1 Desulfobacteraceae bacterium | reverse complement strand
CAACTGGTGTTATACGAATAATTTAATAGAAAAGAATACTTAAATGATGCGATGGCTATAACGGAGTTTTGGCTTAAAAGGTCAAATTACTCAGGTCTGATTAATGATACAGTATATGATGATGAATGGTATTCGGTGCTTGATTCTAATGTGGATTTTTGTATTAACCTTTTAAAACTTTATGAAAAAACAGAACAGGAATATTATCATGATAAGGCAGAAATGATCGTAGAGGGGATAGTAAAGTATTTCAAGGCTCGTTATGGCTATTACTGGAAGATTGATACAAAGCAATTGAAACCTTTAACCAGTAAAATTGAAACCAAATATCTTGGATTGTTAATTAAATTATTTGTAGTATATGTGGAATTCAAAAGAGGGAAAAGCCTATTTAAGGATTCAATTCTGAGGAACCTTGCGCGAGATAGATAATATAAATTTTCCTGTGCTTTTAATCGGTAGTGACCTGAGTGCATTTAGTGGGCTGGAAAGTCCAACGCTGAAGCGGTTCAATGATTATTCTAAAAGATGTGGCATGATTATTGGATTGTGTTATTCACCACCGGGATATTCCATAAAGAACATTCAAAATAGAATTATTCTGTATCCCACAAATAGCAAGTGGAAACCAATGTTTCTTCTGGATGGTATTAGAATAGGATTGAACCTTATAAAAAAATGGAAACCAGAGATAATCGTTGCACAGGATTCTTTTGCTTTTGGCTTGCTGGGATTAATATTGAAAAGGCTTACAGGGATTCCTCTGGTAATCCATTATCATAGTGGGTTTTATACAAATGAATACTGGTTAAAAGAGAAAGCTTATCACAGGTTGCTTGCCAGGCTGGGAGTATTTGTGTCAAAGAGGGCTGATTTAATTCGCACTGTGTCAACTGATATAAAAAACGATTTGATAAAATCAGGTCTCCCCCATAATAAAGTATTTTATGCAAGTCCTCCCGTATCCGGACAATATTTTATTGAAAAGGATAGTGAAGAAGAAAAAAGAATTATAAACAGACATTCCCTTGATAGATTAAAGACATTTATTTTTATAGGCAGACTGTCAAAGGAAAAGAACATTTCTATGATTTTTAAAGCCATCAGAATCCTCTCTGAGGAGGAAAAAGATATAAGACTTCTCATGATTGGTGATGGTCCCCAGAGAGAATACCTTCAGAATCTTGCCAATGCCATGGGGATCAAGGATAATATAATATTTCTTGGTATTAAACCAAATAAGGAGCTTAAAAATTATATAAGATCAGGAATAGCAGTTCTGATTACATCCTTTTATGAGGGCACGGCCAAGGTGATCAAGGAGGCCGCCTTTTCAGGTCGTATTACCATCTCAACAGCTACAAGTGGGGTAAAGGATGCCATAAGAGATGGTGAGACAGGAATAATTATCCCCATTGGTGATATTGATAGGCTTGTATCTGCAATGAGATATGTAATCAATAATCCTGAAATTGCCATGGAGATGGGTAAAAGGGCAAGAGATTATGTGATGAGGAAATTTAATCCTGATGACGATGTGGATAGAATAGTAAGATTATGGATGTATGCCCGGGGATTAAATAATAGGGCGTAATTATGAGTGCTAATCCTGATATAATAATGGATATTATTGAGCCTGGCAGAGGTTATGCACTTGATGTTGGAGGGGGCAGAGGAATTCTATACGATATTGTGAGAGAAAAGGGATATGATTATGTTAACATAGATTTAAATCCATTAAACAGGGAAGGTTATCCAGTTAAAGGAGATTGTCATTATTTACCTTTCAGGGATGAGAGTTTTTCACTTATTATCAGTAAAGATACACTTGAACATTTCAGACTGCCCCAAAAGGTTGTTGATGAGATACAGAGGGTATTAATAATCAATGGTTATTTTATACTGTGGGTCCCCTTTTTGCACCCGTTTCATGGGAATGATTATTTCAGATACACACCCCTCGGAATTAAATACCTTCTGAGGGAATTTGAAATATTATCAATTGAAAGCCCTTTATGGCTTTTTTCTTTTTTAGGGGGTGTGATCAATCAAATACTAAAGAGATTGAATATAAAATTCGTGCAACAAAAAATTAGATCAATTACTGGAAGAGTTGATAGGTTAATTATGAGGCATTTAAAAGGGCCATCCGGGTATGCCTACGGATATAGAGTCATTGCCAGGAAGATAAAAAAGTGAAGATTCTTTTTATTACAGGCATATACCCTCCTGATATAGGAGGGCCAGCAACCTATGTATCAGAGATTTCAAAGAGACTTGCCATGCAAGGTCACACTATCGAAGATCTTGGGCTTGGCCTGGGTTGGGCGTCCGTGTATTTCACCGTGTTTACCGCCTGGTTCCATGGCCAGACCCTGGGCAAGAAGTTGCTGGCGATACGGGTGATTCAGCTGGACAACACC
>JALVMZ010000040.1 GCA_027032655.1 Desulfobacteraceae bacterium | reverse complement strand
CATTGCAGAGCTTCTCAGCAATGGCAACAGATGGTGGCCCTGCACACCCATCATCTTCTGCCTGAAGCACCACCTTGTGTCCCAGAATCTCCTTTTTCTCAAGCACTGCCATCTCCGCCCCATTTTTGATATCTATACCAAGACTGGCATAATCACCTGTAAGCATTGCACCAAGACCGATTTTAATGGGTTTGCCTGGAGGGATGGTAATTGTCCCCCACTCATCTGCATGGGCGGAGGAGAATACTGACAACATAATTAAAAACGGGAGGAATAGAAATGCTTTTAATTTCATCAATGGCCTCCTTTATCTGGGTGGGATTAAAGGAATTAGTTATTAATGAAAATACAGGATACAATCTTAAGGGTCAAGTAAAAAGCCTTTATTTTTGCATACTTCTATCGGCCCTTTCTTTTTTCGTTACCCTGTCTTTTATCCTGTTTATATGACCCCTTCCAAGTCCTTTCACCTCACATCCCAGTTCAATGTATCGTTCAATTTTGTCGTCATCAAGTATGCCAAAGCAATCAATCACTGCCACAGGCCCTCCTGTCATTCTGACAAGTTCATCCGGTTCAATATTAAGATACTGTCTGTGTCTTACCGCAAAGACCACTGCATCAGATTCCTTGAGGGCCTCTTCCAAGGAATCGGTCATCTGAAAACCGCTTAATTGAGACTGATTACGAAAGAACCGTGCAAGCCCTTTTCCAGTGGCTGGATATGTGTCCTGTTTTTCAAGCTCCCACCAGTGCTGAACATAGGGATCATGGGCCCTGATTTCTGCACCCATCTCTGTGAGTTTTCTCACTAAAATCTCGGAGCCACTGTATCTTGTATCTGCCACCTCTTCTCTATAAGAGACACCAAGAATTGTAATCAGAGAGGCTGCCACTATCTTTCCCATATCCCGCAGTGCGTCTCTGACAAGCTGGGCTGCATGGAGTGCCCTGGTATCATTGATATTAATTGCCTCAGGGGTTATTCTGAATATATCATTTTCAAATCCGAGCAGGTGCTTGTATGCCCAGATACCCAGGCCCCCATCCTTTGGAAGGCAGTATCCCCCTATGCCTGGACCGGGGAATATGATATTACTGTGTGTGGGTCTTACCTTTATTGCATTTATCACCTTTATAAGGTCAATACCATTGTATTCTGCAAAGAGGCTCCATTCATTTAAAAAGGCCAGAATTGTTGCCCTGTAACTATTCTCAATTATCTTACATGTCTCACTCTCTATGGGGCGGTCAAGCACGGTCAAAGGATACTTCTCCACATTGATAACCTGGGATAAAAACCTTGTAACCCTCTTCTTACTCTCATCATTTATTCCACTGCATACCCTCCAGAAGTCCCTGACAGAACGCACATATTCCCTTCCTGGCATTACCCTCTCAAAGCTATGGGCCAGGAGTGGTTCATCAGTGATATTCCTTTTTTTGAATTCCTTTTTTAAGATAGGATAGGCAACATACTCTGTGGTCCCCGGAGGCACTGTGGTTTCAATCAGCACAAGGCAATCTTTTTTTATCTTTTTTCCGATTATCTGAAAACTCTCTTCAAGCGCGCTTATATCAGCATGACCTGATCGGAGATTTCCCAGTTCCTCTTTAATGAAATCACACTGAACATCCACCACAACCACATCAGCAAAACACAGGGCATCATAGGTGAAGGTGGCTATTAGTGTTTTTTTCTCCTTTACACATCTCTCTATTAATGGCTCAACTTCAGGGTCCTCCGCCTTTACCGGGGCAATGCCCCTATTCATTATTGGTATCTTCCAGTAACTTCTGGTGCTGGGCCTTTGCATACCTATTACAAACTTATTTGGCCTGCCCGTGTCTTTATCCACTGAATCGGCTATAACACCTGCCATAACAGCACCCACAAAACCAAGCCCCATTACCACCACAATCTCTCTTCCAAGGGCTCGATTCTCTTTTACCAGAGTTTCAAGCCTATGGTATTCCTTCCTGTAGTCCTCCTCATCAGGTATCTTGAACTTTTCACCATCAGGACTTATTGAGTATTCCATGTGATGCTCCTCAAATATTAATTATTTTTATGACTTGGGTGGCAATTATCATCCATAATTTTTTTGATTGTCAAGCAACAAAACCCCTCAATAACTTTTAAGTAACCCATTTTGGTTCGTCTTCTATTTAATTGAGTATTGAGATAAATTTTTATAGAGGCTATCCAGGTCTTTGTTTCCGCTCAGAAGTCTCCCGGGCTGGTCTTTTTAACTCACTTATCTTACGGGGGATTTCTTACCCCCTCCCCATTCCCGCTCCTGTCCATTTATGAACTTAATATCTCTGAATCATACTTTCTCTCATAATAATACAGATTCGGCATTAATTACAACGGGAGCGGGCTGGGGTTTCCCCCGTAGATAAGTGAGAAAAAGACGAAGC
>JALVMZ010000039.1 GCA_027032655.1 Desulfobacteraceae bacterium | reverse complement strand
CTATAATCCTGAAAAATAGAATCACATTTATTAGACTGCTTAAGATTAATGCAACGGAGAATTCAAAATGTCCTCCTTTTATTGAACCAAGCAGGAGATACCATTTGCTAAAAAAGCCACACATGGGCGGCACCCCGATAAAGGACAATGCACAGATAATAAATGCCCCCATAGTAAATGGCATTTTTCTGGTAAGACCCTTGATGTCCTCCAGGTCATGGCCTATGCCTTTGTATTGAATCATTCCAAGGAAAAGAAAGGCCCCCAGCGTCATGATAGCATCATTTACCATATGAAGAATCGAGCCAATCATGGCAGTCCTGTTTCCTATCCATGCACCTCCTACCATGTATCCGATTTCAGATATTATAATATAGGTGAACATCCTTTTTATATTGCTCTGGGATAGCGCCATGACTGCCCCGAATATTATGGATGCAGTCCCTACCCAGACAAGAAAGTCCCCGGCAGAGAGTCTGTGGAAGATAAAGGATATATTGAATACTGATAACATAAGCCGTATCATCACATAGACCATTACCTTGGTCATAAGGGGGGCAACAAGGCTTGAAGCAGGTGACGGTGCAAATGTGTAAGCATTTGGTAACCACCCATGAATGGGAAAGATGGCCATTTTGAGGAAAATCCCTGTCATACATATTATAAAGGCTGTAGATAGCGCCTTTGATTGATATAGATCTGGAAGGAGCCTGGAGATATCTGCCATATTCAGGGAGCCTGTTATTATATAGAGATATCCAATTCCCAGGAGATAAAAACATGCACCTATTGTGCCCATGTATAGATAATTGAGAGAGGATAAAGGGGCTCGAACCCTGTTTCCCATGGCCAACATGCCATATCCAGTGAGTGATGCTATTTCAAGGAGCACATATAGGTTAAATGCATCGCCTGTTATTACAATCCCCAGGAGTCCGGTTATAAACAGGACATAGAGTGTATAAAATGCCCCTGCTTTTTCATTGAATTCATCTATTACCTGTTTTCTGGTTCCCACAAGATTAATCAGGGCAACACCTGATACAACCACCAGCATAAGGGCATTTAAATGGTCAATATGGTATTCTATGCCCCATGGCGGGGGCCAGCCCCCTAAATGGTATTCAATTAAACCATAATTAATTACTTCTGAGATAAGAAGGCCAGATGAGATAAAAGAGACTGTAAGGGATATAAGTGCAATGGGATAACATAGCGACTTTCTCACCCACCCTGAGATACTGATAAAAAAGGCGGATATCAGAGGAGCAATCACTATTATTGCAGGATACTGGGTTCGAATCATTCTTTATTTATCTCCGAGAGTATCTCATCCTCTTCCAGGGTATTAAATCTCCTGTAAATCATCACAGCCAGTGCCAGTGCCACACCAAGGGTAGCAACAGATACAACAATTGCGGTTAGCATCAGGACATGCGGTAAAGGATTGATATAATCTTTTGCCCTTATTATTTCATTTGCGCCATGTCCATGGATTATTATGGGTATTGTGGCACCTTTTTTTGCACCAATGGATATAAAAAACAGGATGATTGCGGTCTGGAATATATTCATTCCAATTATCTTTTTAACCAGATTGTTCTTGGCTATCATCCCGTAAAGACCCACCATCATGAGGGTGATATATATCCAGTAATTATATTTTGCTATAAGGATTGACAGGAATTCATTCATGTTCTTCTATTACAGTCCTTCGTCATATTTGCCTGATGAGGACAGATTATTATATATCCAGATCATGGTTCCCATAACAGCTATGGCAACCCCTATTTCCACAATAAGGATTCCTATGGATCGTGCTTCCACAGGATCGATGGGCAAGATGGAAGAAAGCGCCCCATAGTTAAGGAAATCAAGGCCTAATAGTGCACATATTGCACCTGTTCCAGAGTATATAAGAACACCCACAGGACACAGGAGGGCATGGATTTTTTCCTTTATCCTTGAAAGCTCAGTTCGCATGTCATGGGATATGGCAAGAAGGATGAAACTTGCACCAAGAATCACACCCCCCTGGAAGCCCCCGCCAGGACTATGATGTCCATGGGCTACCACATAGAGCGCGAATAACTGGATAAAAGGTATCAGTATCCTGCATACGGTCTTCAGGATAAGGTCAAAGGGGACCCAGAGTGAATCAATTCTTTCAAACTCCTCCAGTTTTTCTTCTGGTATCTTATCTCCCGCAATTCGGAGGGTGATTCCTGTAAGCTTATGACGAAAGAGGGTATGTTTGGGAGGTGGGGTTTTAAATTTTCTTAGCAGAAAAAAGCACACGACCCCTGCACCAAATATCACAGTGGTTTCAAACATGGTGTCAAAACCCCTGTAATCTGCAAGAACAGAGGTTACAACATTTGGCACATGGGTTTCCTCAATGGATTTTTCTATATATCTGGGGGAGACATGTCTGCTGGCAGGAGAGGAAGAGTCTCCCCATGGAGGAAAGTCCATTGTTGCATTTATCAAAAGTGCCCATGTAATAGCAACTATGATGAAACCTGCCTTTTTCAATCCTTGGTTCTCCTTGTGGTATGAAATATTGCTGATACAAAGAATACTGTGCTAACTCCTGCACCAACAGAGGCCTCTGTGAATGAAACATCCACCGCACCCATTATGGCCCAGAGAAGGCACATAAGAAAGCTATATGCACCAAACATAATGGCAGCACCAAGTAAGTCTTTTACCTGGAGCGCACCAATCCCTGTAATTACAACCAGAGTGAGAATTGCAAGATCAAGTTGCCAAATCATATCCTATCTCCTTGGTTCACCCTTTTTCCATGGAATCAGGCCTGCTCTTACTCCAGCATCCACTATGCTGTGAATGGCAGTGGGGCTGGATAGAAATACGAATACCAGTATAAGCATAATTTTAAGGCTTGTGAGTATATTTATCAGGGTTAGTTCTCTAATATTAAAAAGGGAAATACCAAGCAGCATGAGCAGTGAACCCATTGTATCCAGCTTTCCTGCAGGGTGAAGCCTTGAGTAGAAATCAGGAAATCTTATAATACCCACTGCACCACCTGTAAAAAATATGAGTCCGCAAATTAGTAAAACCGTGCATACAATATTCATCCAATAACTCCCATGAAATATCTCATTTTATTTCATCATGAAGTCCTTTTCTTTTCTGGAAGTATCTTGATGCGGCAATTACAGCAATAAAATTTAACAATGCATATGCAAGGGATATATCCACAAACATATCGATTCTCCTGTAAATCATTCCTATTAAAAGGAGAAGGACCACGGTCTTGCTTCCAATTGCATTTACACCAATGAGTCTATCAAGAACAGTGGGGCCAAAAAGAGCCCTGTAAAGGGACATGAGCATTAAGAAAGTTATATATATTCCACATCCTAAAAATATTGTGCTCATGATGATTCTCCAAAGGTCTTTGCTATTTCCTCCTCCATTCGGCCTGGAAGCCCTTCACTGGATTTTTTGTCAATTGCGTGAACACTGAAATCTCCATCAATGGAGACATAAACCGTGATTGTCCCCGGGGTAAGGGTTATGGAGTTTGCAAATGTAACCAGGGCAAGGTCACTCTTCAGTTTGCTCCTGAATTTGATAATCCTTGGGTCAATGAGCTCCATCATCCTTGGATGAAAGGTAAGATAAAGGACATGTAAGTTCGCAAGCAATATTTGATACAAAAGGAATGGTATATAAAGAATGAATCTTACACCCACTGTGATGATTTTGCTGAGCGGAGTCTTTTCAAAAAGAAGATCAGATGAAATATAGGATACTATTGCTGACGATATTATACCCAGGCATAGATGAAATGCATCAAATCTGCCGGATAGAATAATCCAGAGGACATACATTATGATGAAGGTTATTATATATCTGGTGAAATGATAATGTGATTGAGAATCTTGATCAGTGTTTGATGGGAGCTGAGATCGTATTTCACCTTCATCAATCACTATTCTGTTACCCCTTTATTTGGAGAATTTGGTTCTTTTTATTCCTTATAGGGAAGAATTAACCTGAAGGTTGTTCCTTCCCCTGGTGTGCTTTCAAATCCGATACTTCCTCCCAGTTTATTTATTATGTTCTGACATATGGAGAGACCGAGTCCTGTTCCCTTTCCAGGTGGTTTCGTTGTAAAGAACAGATTGAATATCTTGTCCTGTTTATCTTCAGGTATTCCTATTCCATTATCTTCAATTAGTATTTCAAGTTCATCATCCATTCTTCTGGCCTTTATCCTGATGATTCCTTTTTCAGGGTCTTTCTCTTTTATGGCATGAATGGCATTTGTAATCAAGTTTACAAATAACTGCTCGAGCATCTTGGGGTCGGATTTTATCAATACAGCCTCTGGTGGAAAGTCCAATACTACCTCTATGGTGGAATATTTTAGTTCAGGTTTTAGAAATTCTACTGTCTCCTTGAGTAATTTGTAAAGGTCAAAACTGACCTTCTCTGGCGGCGTGGGTCTTACAAACCCTAACAACTGATGGGTAATATTCCTGCATCTTCTTGTCTGCTCTGAGATATCATTTATTGCCTTTTTTAATTCTCTTCTATCTTCCTCCTTTAATCCTTCTGCATCATCAACTACCGTGTCCGCCCATCCAGCCACCTCATTAATAATAGCAAGGGGATTGTTTATCTCATGTGCTATACCTGATGCAATTCTGCCAATCTCTGCCAGTCTATCAATACGCATCAGTTCATCCTGGAGCTTTTTCCATTCTGTTATGTCCCTGCATATACCAACGGTTCCTACTCTCTGTCCTTTGGTGTTTGTAAGACTAATGAGTGATACATCACAATAAACAGTGCTTCCATTTTTGTGTTTGAACGGGAATTCTAATCTTACAGCACTTCCCTGTCTTTCTGCCAGCTCCATTGCCTCCTGGAACTCTTCGGGACTTGCTGAGAGCTCTTTTATTGGGTATCCACCGATTTCATTCCATGTATAACCAAGGACCTTTTCTCCCCCCTTGCTGAATGAGACCAGGATTCCATCCACATCAGTTGCAAATATCATATCATTTGTATTCTGAAGTATGCACTGAAGGTATCCTCTTGTCTGGTGGAGCTCAATCTTGTGGCTCGAGAGCTCCTGTTTTACCCTTTTGAGCTTATCTTCAAGCTCTTTAATCAATTCCATATGTTTTTCTGAGTTCATTAATCGCTTTCTTGATACCCTTGGCACCCATGCCAGAGCGGTAAATCTCTTCCACCTTTTCCCTGAACTTTTCACTCTGGAGTTTCATCTTTTTTTCATATGCCTTGTAGATGCCGTCAACAAGTTGGTCATAGTCAACAGGTTTGAGCAGATACATAAATGCATCTTCCTGTCCACTCTGTAAGGCTGAATCAATAGAGCCATGACCTGTGAGGACAATACACTGGAGAAAGGGCTGGATCTTGTGGAGTTCTTGCTGGGTCGTTACCCCGTCAATTCCAGGCATCTTCAAATCCACAATGGCCACATCAAAATTCTCTTCTTTTGCTGCTTTAATTGCCTCTTCACCTGAAAATGTGGCCCTCACGGTAAATCCTTTTTTCAAGAGTCTTTTGGATAGATATTCAAGAAGTGTTTCCTCATCATCTACAAGGAGAACCTTGATCTGAGGTTTTTCCTCCATATAGAACTCCTTATTTAAGATTTTTTATTTTTAAACTGGTTATATAAATATAAAGCAAGTATTGTCAATATATTTCATTTAGTGGTAGAGGAGAATTCTGCCTCAGGCAAACAAAGAGAGTTCTGCCCTTCCTTCTAACAACCGTGTGTTGTTCCTGAATATCCTGTTTCTTTAAGATATTTATTCTACTTTGTTGACACACTATATAATCTAATATAAAAAGAAAATAATGTAAATTAAGAACGGCCGTATTTCAGCCCTCCTCATGATGAGTGAAGGGTTTATAAAGATTTGGGAGGTCAAAAATGGATCGTAAAGAGGTAATGGAGATGTTTAATAAAGAGACCAGAATAGGGACTCTGAGCACTTCAAATAAAAAGGGAGATGTAAATGTTGCGGTATTTGGTTCTCCTCAGATGATAGATGAAAATACCGTTATAATGGGTATAGGGAAAAACAGGACCCTTGAATATCTTCAGGAGAATCCAAAGGCAGTATTTATTGTAATGGAACCGGGCAAGACCATTATGGACTGGAAAGGGGCAAGGGTGTATTTGGAGGCTATCGATATTCAGACAGGGGGAGGATTTTACGAACAGATAAAAGAGAATATTGCAAAGAAGGCAGGGAAAGCTGCCGCTGATATGATACATGCTGCAATAAGGTTCAGAATTACTGATGTAAGACCCATCGTTGATTTTTCCACTTAATATAATGAATATTCTGGATATCATAATAATTTCTGTTCTCTGTTTTTTCCTTATAAAAGGGATAATCAGGGGGCTTGTAAGAGAGATTGCATCCCTTGCGGGTGTTATCCTGGGTATTATACTGGGTATTCGTCTTCAGGCACCTCTTTCCAGTATACTCGCCGGTTATCTTCCTCTGGGGGGGTATCTTTCCATAGTCTCATTTACAGTGGTGTTTTTCCTTACAATTATTGTATGTAATCTTATTGGCTGGGGCATAAGGGTCTTGATTAAGAAGGGAGCCCTGAGTGGAGTAGATAGAGCCCTGGGTGGAGGTTTTGCAATACTAAAAGGCATTATAATTATATATCTTGCCCTTATCCTTATTACATTTTTTCTCCCTGGAAAGGTGCCTGTTATTTCAAAGTCCAGGATCGCCCCCTGGATTATCAGGTCATATCAGACCATGGTGAGGATAATCCCCTATGATACAACAAAACGGATAAAAGAAAGATGGGATAGGGCCAAAAAGGAGTGGATAAAAAAGGATGATAAAGGTTCAAGGTAAAGAACATAATATCCCTGAAGCATTTGAATCCCTTTACAATCTGGTGAAGATATTACGGGGGCCTGGGGGATGCCCCTGGGACAGAAAGCAGACAATACATAGTATAAGGATGTATATTCTGGAAGAGGCGTATGAGGTCGTTGACTCTGTTGAGGCAGAGGATATGGATGAGCTTTGTGAAGAACTTGGAGATCTCCTTTTTATGGTGTTATTTATGATCAGGATTGCTGAAGAGAAGACCTGCTTTACTCTTGATGATGTGTTAAAGATGACTAAGGAGAAGATGATCAGGAGACATCCCCATGTGTTTGGGAATATGGAGGTTGAATCGGCTAAGGAGGTAATTGATAACTGGAAACGGATAAAGAAGAAAGAAGGGAAAAGTAGAGACAGGGTCTCCATTAATATGCCAGCATTGGTGGCAGCATATCGGCATTCAGGGAAAATCAAATCAGCCCTGGGTTTGTCTGAAAAGGACAGGGATAACACAATCAGATATCTTATTCAGAAGATAAAGACCCTTGTTGAAAAGTTGAATCCTTCAGATAATAAATCAGATTCGTTACTGGGTGAACT
>JALVMZ010000038.1 GCA_027032655.1 Desulfobacteraceae bacterium | reverse complement strand
ATCCAGAACTGTATCTCCTGAAAGGCTCCTGCTTTTACTCCCTCACTGCCTCCAGAACCATGAATGCCCTGTGAGAATAACCGGCAATGTGGAAAATTGCAAAAGATGTGGTAAATGCAAGATTAGGGACTTAGTTGGACTTTCTGAAAAATATAATGTGGATATATCCATTGCAACAGGCGGAACACTGGCAAGACGCATAGTAAAGGAGAAAAAGCCTCATCTTATTATAGGTGTTGCATGTGAAAGGGATTTAACAAGTGGTATCCAGGATGCATATCCCATACCTGTCTTTGGTATTCTTAACCGAAGACCCAATGGCCCATGCTATGACACGGATGTGAGTATCAGGCTGGTGGAAGGTGGAATCAAGGCATTCATCAAAAATCCATAAAAAGAATCCAAGAGAGATAGCTCTTGAAGCCCTTATTAAGATTGAAAAAACAGGAGAGTTCTCTTCAAATAGGACTGATAGAATCCTGAAAAAATACTCCCCACTGGATCAAAGAGACCGATCATTTATTACTCAGATAGTGCAGGGAGTGATAAGATGGAAATTGAGGCTGGATTGGGTTATTGAGCAGGTATCCACTGTCCCAATAAAAAAAATAAATCCTGCGGTTCTTAATATCCTGAGGATTGCCACCTATCAGATTCTATTTCTTGATAGAATCCCGGATTCAGCAGCAGTGAATGAAGCGGTTAATACTGCCAAAAAAACCCAGCCCCCTCATATATCATCTTTTGTAAATGCCATACTTAGAAACATATGCAGAAAGAAAAAGGGGCTCCCCTACCCTGATAGAATAAAAGAACCTGAAAAATACCTCTCGGTCTTTTACTCATATCCAATCTGGCTCGTTCAAAAATGGATAAAAGAGATTGGCCAGGCAGAGACCGAAGAACTCCTCAAGGCAGGGAACACAATTCCCAAACTCCATTTAAGGACAAACACTCTGAAAATAAAACGAGATGAGTTAATTAAAAGGCTGGCTGAAAAAGGTATAATATCAAAAACTGTGGATTTTCCACCTGAGTGCATTACAGTGGAAGAATCCAGGGGCAACCTTGCTGAAACAGATCTATTTAAAGAAGGATATTTTCAGATACAGGAGCGTGCCTCCCAGATAATTGTCCATCTTTTATCCCCTCATCCAACGGATATGATACTTGACATCTGCTCTGGTGCTGGAATCAAATCCACTCATATGCTTCAGTTAATGAATAATAATGGCAAAGTCATTGCCTGTGATATAAACCACGGAAAATTAATTGGCTTAATTGATAATGCAAAAAGGCTTGGAATAAAGAGTATCCTCCCAATTCGTTATGATGCCATTAGAGGGCTTAATAGAGTTTTTCACAAAATCAGGTTTAACAAGATACTTCTTGATGCCCCCTGCTCGGGGCTGGGCACCATATCAAGACACCCGGACCTTAAGTGGAGCAAAACACCTGCTGATATCAATCACCTGTCATTAATGCAAAGAAGCCTCTTAAAAGGGGCATCATTGCTCCTCAACAGAGGAGGACTGCTTTTGTATGTTACATGCACAATTTCTAAGGAGGAAAACGAAGGTGTTATAAAAGATTTCCTTAATAATCACTCCGGGTTTTCAGTTATTGATCTTAAGGAAACAGGTCCTCCATGGTCTCATGACCTGATTGATGAAAATGGATTCTTAAGAACATCTCCTCATATTCATGGTATGGACGGCTTTTTTGGAGCATTAATAAAAAGGCAGTCATAGCTGGTGCTAATTAAACTGAGGGTGTAAGAACCATCTCTTTCAGGGGTCCTAGTTCTCACACCCTCAGTGAGACGAGGTGTGGGCTTTAGGCAAGATTAATGATCACACACATTCTGTCCTGTTATCAGTGTTCCATTTAAATAACTGTTCGCTATCTCTTCTGGAGTAAGGGAAGGGGCTCCCACAACAACCTCTACTCCCTGTTCCCTGAACAGGCTCAGTGCCCTCTGTCCCATTCCTCCAGTAATAACCACATCAACACCTTTACTCTTCAACCAGGGAGGTAGAAGGCCTGGTTGATGAGGTGGTGCCTCAATGTCCTCTCTTTTTAAAACGGCCTTAGTTGCAGGATCCACATCCAGTATGGCAAAATACTCAGAGTGACCAAAATGCATGGACAACCTTCCATCAGCAAGTGGTATTGCAATCTTCATCAGATAATCACCTCCTCTTATATTGTTAATGCTTATTTTCCACCTTCTCTATAATGGGTTTAATAATATCCAGCATGATTTTTCCAGTCGGGCTCGAATCAAAGTGATACAAAAACACCTTGCCGTAGTCGCAGGCCTCTGATATAGCCGGGTCAATGGGGATACTGCCAATAAAAGGAACGCCCATATCACGAGCTATAATCCTTCCACCACCTTCACCCATAATATTGGTTACCTCCCCGCATTTGGGA
>JALVMZ010000037.1 GCA_027032655.1 Desulfobacteraceae bacterium | reverse complement strand
TATTGTTCAATGGGAAACATTATATCCCTTATTCTCTTTTCTTCCATCCCTTTTAACCTCCTTATTTGCCAGTCGAAAAGGATTCATATTATATTCCCTTTTAAATATCAAGGAGATATTTTATGATGGAAAAAGGGTTGAATCTTATGATGATTCAAAATAACTATTAGGCTGTTGAAAAAGAAATAATAAGATTCTTCGCTCCGCTCAGAATGACTAAAATAATAAAATGATGTCTTTCAACGGTATGCTATCAAAGCTCAAAAAGGGTCAATCAATGAAGACAAATCAAAGGATTCACCTGGCATGGGTGATTCTCGGGACATGTTTTGCTAACCTGTTTATTAATTATTCTGTCAGGCTGGGTTACAGTATAGTTCACAACCATGAATTTTGATGCCATAAAAAAATTATCAAAAGAATTCCTCCTGGATGGTTTAAGAGTGAGTATTATACTCTTTCGTATAATGATTCCCGTAATTATAGCAGTCAAAGTCCTTAAAGAACTCGGGCTCATCAGGTATCTGGGTTCAATGCTTGAGCCTGTAATGACCATTGTGGGTCTTCCAGGTAGCATGGGACTGGTATGGGCAACAGCAATTGTAACAAATCTATACGGAGGAGCTGCAGTATTTATTAGCCTTATAAGGGACAATCCACTAAGTTCTGCCCAGATAACAGTTCTTACATCCATGATGCTTATTGCACATAATCTGCCCGTTGAAGTGAGAATCACAAGGGAGGCAGGTGCAAGGGTAAGGGCAATGCTACCGCTCAGACTGGGATGTGCCTTTATGTATGGATTCTTTCTTAATCTTGTATTCTCATCTACAGATTGGTTAAAAACTCCAGGCACACCTTCATGGAGTTCTCAAATAAGTGATGAAAGCCTTACCTCATGGGCATTGGGAGAGTTTAAAAATCTCATCATGATCTTTATAATAATACTGTTTTTAATTGCCCTTATGAAAATATTACAAAAGACAGGGATTACAGATAGGCTGGGAAAACTCTTAAAACCTCTTCTTATCCTGCTCGGGATAGGGCCATCTGCTGCCACCATAACCATAATAGGAATGCTCCTTGGGATTGCATACGGCGGTGGATTAATAATATCAGAGTCAAAAGAAGGTATTATCAGCAAAAAAGATGTGTTTCTATCCCTAATGCTTATGGGATTATGTCATGCCATAATAGAGGATACACTTCTTATGATGTTTCTGGGGGGAAATCTTTTTGGTATTTTTTTAGGCAGAATCATATTCAGCATAATAATTATATCTGGACTTTCACGACTCATATCAGGTCTTCCGGACTGGATAGTAAACAGACTCCTTATCCCTGAATAATATTCTTCCATCTGTTATAATAGCATCGTAACTGAAGTATCAGAATAAATGCCAGAGGCTTTTATCTGGATAGGCCTGGTCGATATCAGTCTTCTTAATAACTCAGTACTCACCGTCTTTTATATTGTAACCTCTTTCTCTTAAATATCTACCCAGGAGCATGGAACTTAATATCACTAATGGGATGGAAACACAAAGCCTGATGATAGAGAATTTTATACCCAGAAAAGATGCTTCAAAGATGGTCATCGGGACTCTACAAATTGCAGAAGCACCAATATAGGTAAAAATAACCCCAAGGTCTGCACCTTTGTTATAAAGGGTATAGGCAACAGGAAATGCCACATATAAACCACCAACAGTGCTACCCGCCAGTAAGATTCCACCCATATGACCTCTTAATCCCGACTCTCTGCCAAAATATTTCTCTATTGTTTCCTTTTTGACCCACACTTCAAAAAGTCCAATCAGTATAAATGCAGGAGGTAATAACTTTAACATCTCAATAGAGAAGTAAGCCAGATTCATGCCCATCTTTTTGCCGGGCTCAAATCCCTTCCAGAAAGAGAAAATGACAAAGATAATATATGCAATGAATCCTCCCTGTCGTATAAGCTTCTTAGCGGTCTCTATTTTCATCCAAAAATCTCTCCAAAAAAGGCTCCTGTTGTAATTGCAACTATTATTGCTATAAAGAGGCTTAATAAGTTTCTTATTACTGTCACTCTTGTGCCAAAATAGCTCTTTTCTATGGGAAATGTGATAAACCCAACCATCATCAAAGTAGTGGTGAAGGCAGAAATCACAGTATAGGTAACACCCTTTTTAAGTAATATGCCACAGAGGGGAAAGACGATAAACCCCGGCATAAAGGTTATGGAGCCAAAGAATGATGCAATAATGGTTCCTTTGAATATATTGCTTTTACCCAGGTAATTCAAAATAATTCTATCAGGGACAAGAGTGAGAATTATTGAAACCAGAATAAGCATTGATGCAAAGGCTGGAAGAATCTTCATAAATTTCTTCAATGCAATCTTCAATGCCTGATAGGTCCTTGTTCTGTCTTTGAGAGAAGATATTACCAGGCC
>JALVMZ010000036.1 GCA_027032655.1 Desulfobacteraceae bacterium | reverse complement strand
AGTAAAGGCACATGGTGGATATATAACCTGCACCAGTGAACCCGGGGCGGGCACAGAGTTTCAAATATTTTTTCCGGTCCTTGAACGAAAGGCGGATATTGATGAGTCAAGGATAATATCTTCAGATATCAGAGGGGGTAATGAGACCATCTTATTGGTAGATGATGAGATATCGATAATAAATTTTGCAAAAGAGATACTCAGCAGATTCGGTTATAGGGTAATAATTGCACTCAGCGGGGAGGATGCCATTGAAAAATATAATGAAGAGAAGGATAAGATTGATATTGTTATTCTTGATCTTAATATGCCAGGTATGGGCGGGGAGCGATGCCTTGAGGAACTAATTAGGATAAATCCCTCTATAAGGCTTGTTATATCTACAGGGTATTTGAATGGAGATATTTTAAAAGGAATAGCATCAAAATATAGATTACCAATATTGAGTAAGCCATATAATTCTCAGGAGCTTCTTCAGAAGATAAGGGAAATACTTGATAGGGATCGATAGGGAGACATTATTTTATTGATTGTATTGCCACAATGTGGTAATTAATCTATTTATGGATAAAATTGAATTTGCAAATCTGAGAAAGAGACTTGAAAAGACTCAGAAGCAGATGGCTCAATTACTTGGAACCTCCCTTAAGGCCATTCACAGTTATGAGCAGGGGTGGAGAAATATCCCGATACATGTGGAAAGACAGATGCTATTTCTTTTATCCAGGAAGATTAAAAAGGAGAAAGGTATTTCTCCATGCTGGGTTATAAAATCATGCCCTTTAAAACTGAAACAGAGGTGTCCTGCATGGGAATTCAGGGCAGGGGAAGTATGTTGGTTTATCAATGGCACTTTATGTCAGGGGAAGGTGCAACAGAGCTGGAAAGACAAGATGAAAAAATGCAGGGAATGTGCGGTATTTCAGCCTCTCCTCGTTCCTTAACTCCCCTTAAATAATCCAGTTGAATCATTACACAAGAATTGATAGCTTGAGTAATCATCTAAAATTAAATGATTAATAAATGACACCCACCCAGAATAGCGGAATAGAATATGTATTATTCTAAGATAAAATATATTATACTTTCAATAATGGTTTTGTTATTCATCTGGCCTTATCAGACCATAGGTGTGGAGAGATTCCCCAGGCCTGTGGGTCTTGTGAATGATTTTGCCAATGTGATCCCTGCATCCTATGAGAGAAAGATCCTTTCAATCACTCAGGAACTCCTCCAGAAGACAGAGATACCAGTGGTTGTGCTGACAATGCCAGATATAGGGGGAGAAGATTATAATGAATATGCAAACAGGATATATGAGAATTGGGGTATAGGAAAGAAGGGGATTGATAAGGGCGTGCTTATCTTTGTAACTGTAAAAGAGCGTAAGATGAGAATAGAGGTGGGCTATGGACTTGAAGGAATACTACCTGACGGACTGGTGGGAGAGATCCGGGACAAATACATGATACCATATCTTAAAGAGAATCGATTCGGAGAAGGTCTGCTGAATGGAACTATAGCAGTGTGCCAGATAATTGCAAAAAATGAAGGTGTTAAATTGACAGGAGCCCCTGTGCCTGTAAAGGTAAAAAGAAAAAGGGGACTGGGATTATTACCTCTACTGGGTATTATAATATTTTTTTCCCTTATTATATCTTCCAGGAGAAGAGGGGGGTCATTCTTTTTTTTCCCCTTTTTTATGGGAGGTGGATTTGGAAGTGGTGGATTTGGAGGTGGTTTTGGCGGATTTGGAGGCGGTTTTGGCGGATTTGGTGGTGGACTGAGTGGTGGAGGTGGTGCAGGGGGGAGTTTTTAAATGAGGTGCTGATATGGAATTAAAGGATATTTTAAATGCAGTTAATGAGGATTATAAAAAGACATTTGGCGATGAACTGGTAAGTATTATAGTTTATGGAAGTGCAGCAGGTTATGAATATATACCCAAGAGATCAGATATAAATCTTCTTATTGTTCTCACAGAAGAGGGTATTCAAAAAATAAGTAGTGCAATAGAGACAGTTAATCGTTGGAAAAAAAAGCGGGTTACAACCCCATTATTTTTAACAGAAGATGAAATAAAGAACTCTCTTGATACATTTCCCGTCGAATACATTAATATTAAATTTTCATACAGGGTCCTTTATGGAAAGGATATCTTCGCAGAATTAGAGTTTAACAGAGAATTTATAAGGCTTCAGTGCGAAAGGGAGTTAAGGGCAAAGATTATAATTTTAAGGGGGGCGATTCTTGATACAGGAGTAAAGGAGGGTCAGCTAAAATCTGTTCTTATTCAGTCCCTTAAGGCATTTATTGCAATATTCAGAGCAGTCCTTTACCTTGAAGGAAAAGATATTCCTGTAGAAAGCAGGCGGATAATCAAAGAGATATCCTCAATTTCAGGGATTAGAGAGGAGATATTTCTGAGATTACTTGACCTAAAGGAGGATAAGATTAAATTAAGGGGTGATGCTCTTCGTTCCTTTTCAGAGGATTACCTGAGAGAGAGCAGAAAGCTTGTGAGATTCATTGATATTATGGGAGGTTAAGGTATGAGTAGTGGTAAAAAGGTGATTTTAACAGTTGGAATAATATTTGTTGTTGTGGTTCTTTTCCCGGCACTATATATAAAAAGCACTTACAATGAGCTTGTTCGTATGGATGAGGCTATTAAAGGGGCATGGGCACAGGTTGAGAATCAACTGCAAAGGAGATATGATCTTATACCTAATCTGGTTGAAACAGTTAAAGGCTATGCAAAACATGAAAAAGAGGTCTTCATCAGGGTTACAGAGGCAAGATCACGGGTGGCCAATGCAAAGACAATTCCTGAAAAAATAAATGCCAACAATATGCTGACTCAGGCCTTAGGAAGACTCCTGCTTGTGGTTGAAAGATATCCAGATCTGAAAGCCAATACCAATTTCATCCGGCTTCAGGATGAACTTGCTGGAACAGAAAACAGGATTGCTGTTGAAAGAAGAAGATATAATGAGGCAGTCAGGGCCTATAACACCAGGATAAGAAGTTTTCCCACAAACATCATTGCAAACTTATTTGGATTTAAAAGGGCAGAATTTTTTAAAGTCCCTGAACAGGCAAAACAGGCACCCAGGGTGAAATTCTAATCTTTAAGCAGAATATTTTCTGAGTATCCCTTCAAGCACACCCCCTGAGATGGAAAGTGCTTTATCTGATATGGTATAACAGTATTCTTTTATTCCTCGGGGGTCAATGTCTCCTATCTTCAATCCTTTCTTAACATCTATGCCTGACCTTATTATCCCTCTCAGTATCCCATCTATTTTAGCAATCACCTCTTTTCCACTCACAAGCCCTATAAACTCTCCTGCCTTAACATAGTCCCCTATCTCCTTTTGGGCCTCCCAGCTCCCATCACATGGTGCCCTTAATACCCTGTCTTCACTAACACCCATAACTGATCCAGGGATTCCTGTATCAGGTGATGCAGAGCCTTTTATAAGAAGTCTCCCAAGGTTATGGCCTCTTTTTGTCTCAACCACAAAGTGAACATCTCCTCCTGCATAGAATCCGGGCCCCACTCCAATTACCAGTGGTGCATCATGAATTGTGGTGCCGAGATTCTTCTTTGCCATAATACAGTCAACAAGAACATGGCATTCGATTTCGTTTTTGATTTTACAGTCTGGATCCACCAGAACGGGGACTGCATTTCCTGCCCATACATCTTCAATGAGTTTAATGTCATTAATATGAATCCCTTGAACATCCTGGACAGTGACTTTACCATCATAGACTGCTTCACAAAAAGAGACTTTTCTCCTGACAGAGAGTGGTCTTTTTATCTCAGTTATGAGAACTCTGAATCCACACACATGAAGTCTCCAGGCAACTCCTGAACCAATATCGCCCCCGCCTCTTATAATCACATTCATCCTTCTAATTCCGTTTATTTTCATGTTCCACCTTTTATTAATTATGGATATTCTCCAGATTAGTTGATCATTAAGTTAAATTTTATAGAGGCTACCCGGGTCTTTGTTTCCGCTCAGAAGCCTCCCATCCCGCCATTCGCTACAACAAAGACCCGGTAGCCACATTTGCCAGTACTACCACCATATCAGGTGGATGGTATCTTCCTTGAGCGGCTTTATCAGGCACCAAATTCCAGATAACTTCGTGATTAGTAACATTAAAGTTGCTCACTTCATCAATACGATAATTTGGTGCCTGATCGGAAGTTCTCGAAGCCATGGATGGCGGAGCGAACGGAAGCGAAAGGACGATACCATCCGCCTGATTTCTTCCATATATTCCATTATAATTATGTTCAATCATAATGATCATAATTTCCATAAGTTAGTATATTTTCTACCAAATAATATGGAGAAGCGCCTTAATTATTAAATTTAATTGAATCCTTTAAAGATCACCCAGAGACCCACCAGAATAAAACCCCCACCAGCAATAATCGTCCCTGTTTTTGACTGTATCCATTGGGAAATTAATGAACCTCCAAGAACAGCAATGGCCGTTGTTGTAACAAGGGCAAGGGATGACGCAAAGAATACCAATAATCTGCTTTTTTCCATGCTTGATGCATAGAGCAATGTGGCTATCTGGGTCTTATCGGCCATCTCAGCCAGAAAAACCGTGATAAATATTGTAAAGAATATCTTAAAATCCATATACCTTCTCCTTTAATCCAGTCTCTTGAATGCCTCTTTTTTAACTGGAATAATATCCAGGAAATACTCATCCACAGTTATAATCTCCTTTTTCCCTTTAAGCATAGCAAAATAGTGTCCGTATTTTCCCTTGCTCTTCTTAGTGCCTATTAAGATCTCTTCTTCTTTTTCACCATCAGATACGGAAACGGAGATTATCGGATGGGTAAGACCATAAATGTCAAGATCATCCGGTATCTTTCCTTCAAATGATGTGGCCTTGGCCCGTAGTAATTGACCAAGAAGATTATTAATTTTCAATGTATCAACTGGAAAATCTGGTTCACCCTGGAGGTGCCATTTATCATTTAATTTTATTAAATTCCATGTGAAGTGGTCCCTATTTATTGTTAGCCTTTTAACATTCCCGGCTTTAAGTGAAAAAATGCCCTTATCTCTGAGGTCATAAAGATTCATGTTCAATATATCGTGAGCTGATGTTGAAATCAGATATATATTCTTATTACCGGATATCATTGCATAATATCCATCTTTTACAGGGCTAAGTCCTCCCAGAATCAGTGTTTTGCTTTTATTTCCGGCTGTGATAGTTATCAAAAGAGAAGGATCATCAAGACCAAAATCAGAAAGGTTCTCTTTACTGCCTGATATTATTCTCATGTATTTGAGTTTTTTAAGGGTATTGATGAGCGCATCAACGGATTCCTGGTCTGCTTTTGTTCTAATGGGCGATGTGATGACCCACAGGGGGCTTCCATTTACGGAGTCCATCTGGATATTTATCATGCTTTTCCCCCTCCTCAGTGTGATCTGTGAGGGCCTGGCTTTTAAATCAGGGAATAACATTTTAGATTTCTGTTTGGCCATCCTGACTGATTTTTCCTGTTTGAGCTCGTAAAGATAGAATCCTCCAAGGAATAGTGAGACTATTATCATTATATATAGGGGGATGTGTTTCATCTGCTTCTCCTTTTAAACCATACAATAATCCCCAGCACGAACACCAGGGCAGGAATCAGAACAACCACTGTCCAGAAAAGAATCCGTCCCTGTCTTTGTGTTAGCATCAGTGCCACAATGGGCCTGTGTTTCTTCTTGATGGTGATGTATTTACCCCTTTCTGCAAGATACTTGATGGTATTTTTAATCAGGTCCTCATTGCCAAGAAACTTGATATACTTATTTGTTGCAAAGTCAACATCGCCAAAGACCACTATCTTACCCTCCCTGTGCCTTTTCTGGATACCAGAAGATATCTCACATATTACTGCAATGGGGATAGGGCCTTTTTTATCTTCTTTATTAAATTCAATGATTCCTCTTTTAAGTGATTCTATGTCCTTTTCTGCCCATGAGATGTTTGATGTAAGGGCAAGGGGTTTTAATCTGAGATCCTTTGAATAGCCTTTTTTTATTGTTACCGACCTTACGGTGGGGAATATGGTTGCAAGCCTGAAATTATCCGTTATTTTATGCACACCATAGTCTGTTACCATGGGCATGAGATAATCACCTGCCATGATGCGTATTACCTTATCCACCACAATGTCATTATCAATTATAATACCGTATTCGGAAAGGAGTTTACCAATCCCGGCATCCCTGAATGGTTCAAGAAATATGAGAAGACTTCCCCCTGATTTGATATAGTCTCGGAGATGGGATATTTCTACAGGAAGTAAAGGTTTTAAAGGAGCGGATATTATTACAAGGGATGCATCTTCTGGAATCTTATTTTTCATAAGGGATAGCTCAATGAATTCATAGTTTTTATCTTTCAGGCTTTCATAGAGAGAAGATAAGGTTTCATGTCCGGATCCTTTAAATTCCCTTTCTCCATGGCCTGTAACCCAGTATATCTTCTGTGTCTTACCCGTAATTAATCTCAATATACCATTTGTTAGACTCTCTTCATCCGCAAGGAGCACTTTTATCTGCCTACCGTATCCCTCAAGCACAAAGGTGTTTATATTTTTCACACCATATTTCCGGGTCATTGTGGGATTTCTGTCAGGATCAATCAGACGATATGAGATAACCCTGGATACATAATGATATGCTGAAAGGAGCCTTTCTGCATCAATCTTTTCCTGATACCCTTCCCGAACAAAGGCAGTGATTCTGATGGGTTTTTGTATGTTTTTGAGGACCTGGATGGTCTCCTCGGATAAAGTGTGCTGGGCAGTTGATGTAAGATCCCATCTCCAGTAATGCCTTTCAGATAGAAGTATGACCATAACAACAATGAAAAGTGGGAGAACAATATAAAGAAGCCATCCTGTTTTCTGCCAGAATGTGGTTTTGAGTCTATTCTGAAAGGAGCCCATAACGATTATCCTCTCCAGTTTCTGGAAGCAAGACACCTCAGGGTCATATAAAGCCAGAATATTGTGAACACTATATAGAAGGTTATGTCCCTTGTATCAATCAGTCCTAAGGTGAATGGCTCAAAGTGCTCAACTATTGATATCTTAGATAGGATATTCCCCAGAAAAGGTCCTGCTATGGCCTTTGCCCAGCCAATTACGAAAAAGAGAAGAAGACATCCAAAGGATATGACTGCAGAAATAATCTGATTCTCTGTAAGGGCAGAGGAAAATATTCCGAATGATACGAATCCAGCCCCGAGCAGCAGAAGGCCAATATAACCTGTAAAAACCACTCCCCAATCTATTGTTGAAAAGTGCTCAAGTATCAATATATGTGGAAGAGTGGCCAGAATCAGACAGAATAGCACCACGATTGTGGCAGTAAATTTACCTATCAAGACCTCAATATCTGAGACGGGATATGTAAAGAGAAGTTCTATTGTGCCTGTTTTTTTCTCCTCTGAGTATATCCTCATGGTGATAAGAGGGACCATAAGAA
>JALVMZ010000035.1 GCA_027032655.1 Desulfobacteraceae bacterium | reverse complement strand
TTATCATTTAAATTGTCACTTACATATGAATCAATCATATTAAAATGATATCCAAGTCTCAAATTCATATTTACATAATTTCTGGATAATATAGCAAGATTCTGTCCAATATACTTGGGTGTGGCTATGGAAGAATGAAATGTCCTTGTGATGCTTGACATAAAACTCTTTAAATCCACAGACATGGGTTCAGTGCACCAGGCACCAGGTGAGGATATTCCTTCTATCAGGGCCCTCATGGGGATGGAGAGGACCTGCTTGGGCTTTATCTTTGAAACACCTGTATTAGATTCCAGGCCATCTCCCAGGTCAATGAGAATAAGGTCAAGGGGTATAGGTAAATCAAGACGCATGGGATTGTATTTCCGTTTGCTATTCTCATAATAGCTGAGATGAATGATCTCTTCCACCGCCTTTTCGTGTATAAATCGCGTAATATCGTGAAATGTCCTGCAGTGATTTGGATTAAAATCCTTTCCCATTGGATCCAATAGATTTAAAGGAGATATCTTTTTCAGTATGCGTCTCAGTAGTCTATACTCATATGTCTCTTCAAATGGCTCCTCACTGAATTCGTAATAGCACAATTCTTTTACTTTCCCTTCGTAGATAATATTTTGTTCTGCATCAACGGTTATTTCCTGCCCGTCTTTGAGCGCCTTTGTGGCAATACCTGTATTAACTATGGTTGGCACTCTGAATTCTCGAGCAATAGTTGCCATATGTCCGGTGGGAGAACCTATGTCTGTAATTATGGCATTTGCTTTTCTTATAACCTTGGCAAAACGGGGTGAGGTATGTTTGGCAACAAGAATAGATCCTTCAGGAAAATGCTCCAGGTCCTCTTCTGTTTTAACAAGAAATACTTTACCTATTCCTATTCCCTTCTGGGCTACGGAGCCTTTACCTGAAAATAATATAGGAGTATCTTTTAGTTTTGATGGAAGGTTATATATAAGTTTTCCGACATGAGTGCCAATATTCAGTTGTCTGGCTTGAAGAATAAAAAGGTTTCCCATCTGATCGTAGCTGAATTCTATGTCCTGTGGTTTCTTAAAATATCTCTCTATGAGTAATCCCACTTCCACAAGTTCTTTAATCTGGTTGTTAGTAAGAGATGCCTTTGTCTGAAGCTCCTCTTCCACAGGCAGTGTTTCTATACCACCTGCTGGTTTTATTGTTAATTTTCTGGACTTCCTGACGATTGTAATGCCTTTCGTTTCATGTGGAGGGTCCCTTGAGATTATAAATTGGTCAGAAGAGGAAGTGCCTGATACCACAGGGGCACCTAAACCCCAGGTTGAAGATATAATTATATCATCATTTTCTGGATTTGTGGGATCAAAGGTATACATTACTCCACTTATTGATGCATCAATCATAACCTGGCATCCCACAGCCATGATTATTTCATATTCTGAATATCCCTTGTTCAATCTGTATTCCATTGCATTTGGAGAGTATATGCTCGCAAGGATAAGCTTATATGAATTAAAGATATTATCTGCAGGCTCATTTAAAAGGCTTAAGAACTGACCTGCAAAGGTATATTCGCTGTCCTCTCCCCATGCACTACTTCTTAGCGCCAGATAAAGAGTGCCTTTTGATTCAGATGGTTGTAACTTTTTAATGGCATTTTTTATCTCCTTTTTTAAATCCGATGGAATAATTCCATTTTTTATCATTGCCTGTATCTGTCTGGATGCATCTTCTGTGGAGATTTTTCCCCCTCTCCATTTATTATAAACTGGCCCTATCTCCTCCCAGAGATTATTTGAATCCATATAATATTGAAATGCCTTAGTTGTTATTGCGAATCCATCAGGTGTGCGAATATTGAGGAAATTTCTGATTTCAGCAAGATTTGCATTTTTCCCACCAACAATATCTGAGAAATCCCTGTTAACTAAATCATATGGCATGGTATAGTCACTTTCCGGAATTATTACTTTGCCTTCCAGTTCATGTTGAATTTCGGAATTTATTTTGTTGAATACATCATATAGAGAGGAATACTTGTGAGGAGAAATGGCGTCCAGATTGTAAATCAGTTTATAGACCAGGTCGGACATCTTTTCGCAGGCGGATTTTATATATTGCTTGTCAAAGATATAGTCGCCGCTTAATTTATCCCCCATTTCAGCCATCAGTTCCAGAATCCTGTTATTTAGTTCCAGAATCTTTTGAAAACTGATAAAGATATCCAGAAAAGAAAGAGTCCCTCCCCGTCCTGTTATGAAATTAAACAGCCTTTTAATTTTTGATAAGAGGAATCTCATTATATGATTAGATCAGTGTCCTCCTTTGCCACCTTTAAATAGTATTCCCATAATAAGGCCTGCTATTATGGCCATCAGACTGGCAATAATTCCATATAGAGTGCTATGACGATAAGCAAGATCAGCCACCATACTGGGAATGCCCTTTTCTATTACCTTTAAAGAATGGGTGAGTGTGCCACTGATCTGATTTCCATTTACAGCGAATAACCTTAATTTATAAATACCAGGAACAAGTGCGGCTGGAAGCGATACTTTACATGAAAAAGCTCTCATGCCCCTTGAAGTCTTTTTATATTTTATTATACCTCTATTAATAGAATAAAGTCCACTTTTTGTCTTTAATTTTATAAATTCATTGAATAGAAAGTCCTTATCTTCAGAATCAGGCGTAATGGTTATCTGCTCTTTTATGGACTTAAATCCTACCGGGAGGTTTGAAGACGCTGACATGTCTCCCGTGTAAACAAGATAGAGATTTGGAACATTATGAAATACAACCGTTCCCAGATTCATCCATAATACGCCCAGTGCCTTGCCTTTTTTCTTAAAAGTTACATCACTTCGCTTGCCAATGACATTTATAATTGCTTGGGTCCCCTCAGGCACATATCCTTCCACATTAAGGGTTGCGCCATGATAGGTGGCCCCAATAGCAATAATTTTTGGATTAAATTTTAATTGAATTTCCTCACCTGCATAAGAATAGGATGAGAAAAGGATTATTACCAGAGCAAAAAATATATTTTTCAATATCTCTCTTTTCACTTTTAATGCCCTCCTTTGTAGGTTAACATAATATTTGGGGGAAGCAAAAGACTTAATAACATCTTTATCATCACAAGAAGAACGATGGAGGCGAGGAGTATCTTGAGCTGGTCTCCTTTTAATTTTTCACTTATCTTTGCACCTATCTGGGCCCCAATAGTAGACCCCAGAAGTAAAATCAGGGCAAGAATAAAATCCACAGTGTGATTTGTGTGCGCCTGCATGATTGTAACATTTACACAGGTAAAAAGAATTTGGAAAAGACTTGTCCCCACAACCACATGCATTGGCATCCTCAATAAATAGACCATGACGGGGACCATAATAAATCCACCCCCAACTCCCATTATTGCAGCCAGAATTCCCACAAAGGTGCCCAGTATTAATGGCATTATAATAGATAATTGAATACCCGACTTTTCAAAATATATCTGCCATGGAAGACTTCTGATAAACTTTGCATATCTGGATTCCTTTTTTTCAGTTCCTGATGGCTCTTCCTTTCTTTTTAGTGATTGAAGACTTTCAATAAACATATAAATCCCTACAAATCCAAGCATAACAACATAGGTAATCTTTATCAGGAAATCCGCATTTCCTATCTCTCTTAATATCCTGATAATCTGCACACCTATTGTTCCACCAGCAACTCCACCTATAAGAAGGAGTATTCCCATTTTTAGGTCCACATTTCCAAGGCGATAATGAGCCAGGGTCCCTGATGTTGATGCCCCAACGATCTGGTTGGCATCAGATGCAGCCGCCACTGTGGGCGGTATGCCTATCATAATAAGCAGTGGTGTCATTAAAAATCCACCACCAACACCAAAGATTCCGGATAGAAGACCAACAAGCCCTCCCATTCCAAAAATAAGAAACACATTCACACTATTCCCTGCAATTGGTAGATATAAATGCCACATCCTTAACTCCTTTTATGGATTTTTATGTCTCTTTCATTTACAATTTCAATTCGGCAGTCAATTCTCTGCCTTATCTTTTCCACATCGTCAAAAAATTTACTTTTGTAATTTACCTTTTGTGAGGAAGGGATTCCTATTATCAGTAGGTCAATGCTGTTTTCGCGAATAAATCTGATTATCTCCTGGTCGTATTTGCCGTAAGATATATATGTATCAACCAGAACACCATCTAACCTGGCACCGTCTATTAATGGGGAAAGCTCTTTCTGTATCATGGAAACAGACTTTTTCGTTTCTTTTTCTTCTGAGATTGGCCCGGGTATAATCAAGATATAGACTCTTGCCCTTATCCGTTTTGCAAGGTTCAGTGCGTGCACAACAGACCATAGTGTTGTTTTACCAGAATTTAGGGCAACCAGGATTTTTTCCATACCTGTTCTCCACCTCCTTTGTCCTGTTTCAAGCAATATCAATGCCATTCTTTTATGATTAGAAGGGAGATAAGATATTGATACAGGAATTTATTCATTTCTGGAGGAGATAACTATAACTCCTTGATATAAGGACTTTTCTTTAATATTTATTTATTCTTGAACAGAGAAGAAAGTTAAGATTAATAAAAATCTATAATGATCATGAGGTATGTGAAATCAGGGATTTGTATCAAAATGAAACACGGGCAAGTTTCAAAATGGATAGCATGGTGTCTGATTGCACAATGGGTATTAATTGTGGATGCCGTGATTATTCATACTGTTATCCTGTTTTGTAAATCCATACTTTTTCATCTTACGCCAGAGGGTTGTCCTTGGTAGATTGAGTATCTTACTTGCCAGGCTCTTGTTAAAGCCAGTTTTTTTCAGGACTCGCTCGATATGCTGTTTTTCAACCTCTTCCAGACTGAGGAGGCCCTCTCCATCCATTGATTTAAATTCCAGCCTCTGAAGGTCAGATGGGAGGTCTTTGACCCTTATGGTCTCTTCTTCTGTAAGTGCAACAGCCCTCTGTATAATATTTTCCAGCTCTCTCACATTTCCTGGAAAGTCGTAATTCATCAGTATATCCATTACTTGAGGAGAAACCCTTTTGACCTTTTTACCAAAGGCACGGCTATATTTATTGATAAAATGTGATATGAGCAGTGGAATATCGTCTCTTCTTTCAATCAACCTGGGCAAGGTCAATGATACAACATTGAGACGATAATACAGGTCATTCCTGAAGCTCCCCTCCTCAATGGCCTTTTTCAGGTCTTTATTGGTGGCTGCTATGATACGGATATCGAGAGCAATGGGCTTTGTGCTCCCGATTCTCAGTATTCGCTTCTCCTGAATCACATGAAGGAGCTTTACCTGCATGGAGACAGGGATCTCTCCAATCTCATCAAGAAAAACTGTCCCTCCATTTGCCGATTCAAGCAATCCGATTTTTGTTTCAGTTGCGCCTGTATAAGCCCCCTTTTCATGACCGAAAAGTTCATTTGCTATTAACTCCTCTGTAAACCCCCCGCAGTTGAAAGAAACAAATGGTCTTTTACTACGATTGCTAAGTAAGTGGATAGCCCTGGCAATCAATTCTTTACCCGTTCCTGTTTCACCCTGGATAAGGACATTACAATTAATCTGTGCTATCTTTTTTACAGTTTCGAATATCTCCAGCATTATCTTACTACCTGCAATGAATCCTTTAAGAATCTCGTTGTGATTCAGGGCACGTTTAAGTTCCCTGTTTTCCTCCTTAAGCTGAATCTTCTCTTTTGCTCCTTTTGCAAGAAGTCTGACTTCGTCCAGACGAAAGGGCTTTGTAAGATAATGATATGCTCCCATTTTTATTGCTTCTATAGCAGTTTCAATGGATCCATATCCCGTGATAATAATTGCTTCAATATCATCGTTTGAAGGTTTAAGGAGTGAAAGCAGATCAAGTCCATCCATGTCTGGTAACTTTAGATCAAGAAATACAATCTGAAAGGGATGTCTTGCCTGACGATTAATAAATTCCTTTCCTTTCCCAAAGGTTTCTACTTCAAATCCCTCATTTAAAAGCACCCTTTTGAGTCTCCTTCGAATGGTGATTTCATCGTCCACGATTGCCAATCTCATTGATTTTTAACCTCCTCTTCTGATCCATTGTAAATGGGAAGATAAATGCTAAATGTGGTTCCCTCATTCAGTTTGCTATTGACTTCCACATATCCACCATGTCTTTTGACAATCCCATATACAATGGAGAGCCCAAGGCCGGTTCCTTTTCCCACTGGTTTCGTGGTATAAAATGGGTCAAATATCTTTTCAAGGGCATCAGGCTTGATCCCCACACCAGTATCAGTCACATCAATCTTTATGAATCCATTATTGGCATTGCTGGCACTAATGGTGATCTTTCCACCATTGGGCATTGCCTGGATAGAATTCAGTAAAAGATTCAGGAAGACCTGCTCAAGATTGTGAAGGTTACCCCTGATGAAAGGGAGATCGTCAGATAGATTGACATCAAGTTTTATTCCTGAAATCATAATCTGATTTTTCACCAGATTGATTGTTCGATTAATCACTTCATTGACTTTTAATTTGGTGAAATGAGGCTTTTCTGTTCTTGAAAAGTCAAGAAGGTTTTTTACCACTTCGCTTGCCCTTGTGGCCTGATTAATAATATCCAGTATCATCTCTTTTGATTCACCTTCTGATAAGGAGTTGTATTCCTCTAAGAGACTCTCTGCGGTTAAGGAGATATTGTTCAGTGGATTATTCAATTCATGGGCTATGCCGGATGTAAAGGTTCCAATGGATGCAAGTTTACGAGATTCGACAAGTTGTTCCCAACGGGATTCAAGCTCCATTGCCATCTTATTAAACCCGGTTATCAGGTCGTTAATCTCATCTTTTGTCCTTCCAGTGTCTGTAATGGGTGTAAAATTTCCTTTGGCAACCTCTTCAGTCGCCTTCTGGATAAATTCAAGGCGCTTGATGGCACTTCTTGCCACATAATAAAAGAGAAAGACAATAAATAACATGAATCCTCCCATATAGGTTAATGGAAGGATAAGAATCTGTTTCAACATTTTGTGAATTCTTATTCGTTTCTTTTCTATTATGTGTTTTGTAAAATCCACCATGGAGGCTCCGGTTGCCCTTATATCAATAATATCTGGTTCTCCTTCACCCCTGAGGCATCTATCAATGCAATCTCTATAGTGTTGAAGATTTGTTTGAAATTTCTGAAACTCTTCCAGACCAGTAATTTGAATAATATTGTGGGATAGCTTGTCTGTTCTCTCTTTGGCTTTATCCAGATAAGCCCTCATATCCATAAGAGAACTCTTTTCTTTGAAATACATATAATTCTTTTCATATCGTCTTATTTCCAGTATATCTTCAAAAAGATCATGAAATTCATCCATTAAAATCAGTTTTTTCTTAAGGTTAAATATCTGAAATGAATACAGTATTGTTAGGAGTCCTGTAAAGGCAATACATAAAATAAATGTGGTAATAATCTTTCCACGAATGGTTCCCTTTATCTTTAACATGGATATCCCCTCTTTTTGTTTCAAAATGAAAAAATATTGGCCAAATTGAAACAAATATAGCATTTTGTTC
>JALVMZ010000034.1 GCA_027032655.1 Desulfobacteraceae bacterium | reverse complement strand
CCGCCTCCCTGTACATCTTCAAGTTCTTCATCTGTAGCTCAAACTGATATTCAAATATCTCCTTCACATAACTCTTCCTCGTCACCATGGATACATACCACTCCTCCGGATCCCTTATACCCCTGGGATACGGTATATGAGGTCCAGGCACTATCGCTATATCTCCAAATCCTGCCCCCCAAAAATTACCCACCAAGCCATATTCGCTGTTCTCATACCACCACCTGCTCGTCTCCTCCAGATACCTCAAATCTTCATCCGTATACAACGAATATGTCTGCTCAACCCACTCCTTCGGGTCCAGCTTCTCCTCCTCTATCGGTTCCTGCCTCACTATCGTATCAAAGTAATACCCTCCCTTCGGCATCTTCCCTGAAGGAGGTGCACTCCTGTCTCCCTTCGGATATTGCACTATATCTCCATTCTCAAGTATATCATACTCAAAATGCCCAGATATCAATACTTCTGTCCCATCAAATAGCTTAAAGGGTTTCCAGTCCTCGTTCCTGTATCCAAATATCGTCACCGGAAGCTGTACACCGTATGTATCAACTCCAAGCGCCTTCTTCACTTCCTCCTCAACTTCGGCTAGCATCTGAAATGGATCGTAGACTTTTATTTCTCCAGTGGTTATCCCAAGGGCCTTCTTTAATTTTGCATATATGCTTGCCTGAATCCCAGTTACAAGGGTGCTCCCAAGGTCCAGCGGAACCCTGTCCGCTTCTTCATGGTTTATAGCCTTTCTTAATCTTTCACGCGATGTCATAATCATACTCCTGAAACAATTTTATTAATACAACACCTATCTCTTTACAGAGCTAAACGTAATGCCCCTTATTAGATAGCTCTGCATCAGCATCGAAAAGATAATCACAGGTATCATAACTATAAAAGCGGCAGCAGTCAGAGACCCCCATGCTATCCTGAAACCCGTAATATACCTTCCAAGGTACACGGAAAGTGTCTGTGCCTTTTCCCTGCTTGTAAGTAGCAGGGCCAGTAAAAACTCGCTCCAGCTCTGAATAAATGCAAGGGTCAAAACTGCAGCTAATCCCGTTGTACCAAAAGAGCTGGCCGAGCTTTCTTCGGGGTAACATTGCCTTTTAGCGCATCGGCATTACCCGGAGATGAAAGCATATTCAGCGTAACAACCTCAGCCTTGTCCTCCTCCTTTGTTGGTTTCTTTCCAGCCATCAGGGGTGTTACGAACATAAAGATACAAAATAGTGAAAGAACCCCGTTAAAAAAAATTTTTCGATACCCTTAGGATTACCTCCTTCATCTAATATTTTAAAATTTTTACAATCGAATCATATGTTTAATCATAGTAGAGCATATTGAAATAATACTCCCTTTCATCAAGCTCTCTCTAAATATCAGCATTTTTAAACGGAATCCGGTTAACAGAATCCTGGCAAAGAACCATTGCTTTTTCAAACATTGAATTCTGAGCATTTAAGACCTCTGAGTGCTCAAGCTGCCTCTTCAATGCTTTATAAAAATCGTTGCTATATAATTTTTTCTTCAAGATACTCTTTATTGAGTAAGAGATACCATAATGTACTGTAATAGTAGTTGTTTATCCCATAATCATTTGTAACCACATCTATAAACCTGGCGGAATAGAACTTATTTTTACTCTGTGAGCACATAGAAGGCGTATAGTTGTAGATCCATGAATAGCTGTTTCTATCCCTGTAGCTTGGATCCAGCACTACCTGGAAATCCTCATCGAATTCCATTTCTGTTAGTTCCTTTATCTGGTACCTGATCCATGGCCCATCGGTGATAAAGGCAATTTCCCACTTTGCAAACTCTTTTCTAATTGTATAAATATTAGCACTGTATATGGGGTTCTCCTTAACAAATACTCTTATCCATGAAAATCCCTTCTTGTTCTCTTTTAGAGTTAAAGATCACCTTTTTGCTTCTGTCTACAACCCCACTCCAAATGACTTCGAATGACTGTTATTAAACCATTACATAGAAATTTGTCAATTCATTTTCCATCAGAAATATCTGCTTAAATATTGTGGCTAATTGGAACCCTATCTCTGCTCAGTAAATCATTCCGGGACATATTGATTCAGACACATAAAATATTCTGACGGTAGGTTTAAACTTTAAGGAAGGTCTACACCAGCAAATAAAAATTGAAAAAAGATTAATTTTTACAGATAGTTTAATTTTACCACCAATCAGTTTACTACAAGAATACTTTTAAATGAAAATTAATCTTAATGCCTAAAGTATTTAAAAAAGAGCAGACTTTACTTCATTCTCTCCTTATATATTTGATTTGTAGATCTAAACTTGAAATTATAGATCCATGTACAATTTTATACCTGCCCAGGTAATTTTAGTCAGGCAATTTCATAACACAAACACCATTATACTTTTTATACAATTATTGCCCTGAATTAACAAAAATCATCCATTAATTTTTATACAACTTACATAG
>JALVMZ010000033.1 GCA_027032655.1 Desulfobacteraceae bacterium | reverse complement strand
CTGATAGATGCCATATATTCGGATAAAAAGGAGATTGAAGTAACAGGGAAGGTCAGATACAGGGATGGACATGTGGGAACCATAAATACGACAGTCAGGATACTGGATGTATAATAAGGAGGGTTAGTTTATATTATGGAATTCTTTTTACAATTACTGGTAAATGGGCTTTCCCTTGGTTTTCTTTATGCATTGTCTGCCCTTGGATTTGTTATGATATTCAAATCAAGTAGCGTGCTTAATCTGGCACATGGGGAACTTCTGGCAATTGGGGCATTTCTGTTTCTGGTCCTATCCACCTGGTTAAAATTACCTATAGTTCTTGCATTTTTCCTCACACTGATTGGCTCATTTTCATTGGGATTTCTGGTGGAGAGGTTTTTCCTGAGACCACTTATTGGAGAGAATCTGATAGAAGTCATAATGATGACCCTGGGAATATCTATTATGTTCAGGGGATTGCTCCTGTTTATTTTTGGTGGCGATATACACAGCTATCCCCATTTTCTTCCTGATAGCCTTAATCTCAGATTTGGAAATATACAGATTCCCGCGGTAAATGTTGCGGCATTTATCATTGGAATCGTATTTCTTATTATATTTGGCCTGTTTTTTAAATATTCCTCCCAGGGAATTTATATGCGATCGGTTGCAGATAATCAGCCTGCAGCACTTTCCCTTGGAGTCCATGTAAGGCGCGTTTTTGCCATGTCATGGGCCATAGCTGCCTTGGTGGCTGCAATGAGTGGGATCGTCCTGGGTATTATAAATGGAATTAATGTCCATGAACTGAGTGCAATTGGGCTTAAGGTATTTCCTGTTGTTATCCTGGGCGGTCTTGATAGTATTGGGGGGGCAATTATTGGAGGAGTTATTATTGGAGTAATTGAGACATTTACTGCTGGATACATTTCTACCTCACTCACAGAAGTGGTCCCTTATATTGTCCTTGTAATTATTCTCATGATAAAGCCCTATGGCCTATTTGGCCTTGTTGAAATAGAGAGGGTCTAAGGAGAGAATATCAATGCGAAGATTAGTATTTCATCCATGCGGTAATTATAAAGAGAGATATGAACAGGAACTCACCATATTTGAAACAGACTTTGGTCGCCTGTGGTTATTAATAGGTCTTATCCTTCTTTTTGGGGTAATTCCTTTTATAAGCACTTCCTATGTGCTTTATGTATTAAATGTGATTGGAATATACTCCATTGCAGCCGTTGGATTGAATCTCCTTGTGGGATATACGGGACAGATATCATTGGGTCATGGGGCATTTTTTGGGGTGGGAGCATATACGGCTGCCATTCTATCAACAAAGATGGGATTCCCTTTCTGGGCCGCAGTGTTAAGTGGTGGGATAGTAACATCCGCAGTGGGAATGATATTCGGATTACCGTCATCGCGGCTCAAGCATCTGTATCTGTTGATTGCCACCCTTGCAGGGCAGTTCATAATAGAATACATCCTTCTTGAATGGGAGAGTCTCACAGGGGGGGCAATGGGTATAGTTGTATCCGGTGGAACTCTATTTGGTATTGACCTTGGAAATGATCGGGCCTTTTATTATGTCATTTTCGTGTGCTTTACTGTGCTCACCTGGATTGCTGTTAATTTTACCCGCACCCGGTATGGAAGGGCATTTGTTGCCATCAGGGATAATGATAGGGCGGCAGAAGGAATGGGCATTCCTGTGTTTGCTTACAAGCTTCTTTCATTTGCAATCAGCTCGTTTTATACAGGCATTGCAGGCGGACTTTTTGCCTATTATATGATGAGTATAACTCCAGAGCCATTTAATCTGTGGTTGTCCATTGAGTTCCTTGCCATGATTATTATCGGTGGGCTGGGTAATATTCCAGGTTCCATATTTGGAACAATATTTATTGTGGTGTTGAATGAGGTCCTGAGTCATATTACAGAATATCTCATGAATGTGGGGGCATCAGGAGTAGCTATCACAATAGCACCCCTTCGGGAGTTTGTCTTTGGACTTGCCATCATCCTGTTTATTATATATGAGCCAAAAGGTATAGCAGAGGTATGGAGGGTAATCAGGTCAAGTTTCAGATTATGGCCATTCTCCTATTAATACTGGATAATTTAAGGTTATAAAGGTTAAGGTGTGAGGTGTGGTTATCTCCTGGTGTAGATAATTTTTGTTGCATAATCCGAGTGAATTATTCATTATAATAATATTTGAGGTTATAATTTATGGAGAATAATTTAAGATTACTCATAAACAATATAAGTGTTGTATATTCGGATGTTATTCAGGTCTTAAAGGGGGTATCCCTTAAGATAAGGAAAGGCGAGATTGTATCCCTTCTGGGGAGTAATGGAGCTGGGAAGACAACAACCCTGAAGGCAATATCAGGACTCCTGAAACCGGAAAACGGCAAGGTAACAGAAGGCTCTATTGAATATGATGGGAGGCCCATTCAGAATCTTTCACCTGAAGAGATTACTCGAAGGGGAATAATCCAGGTGCTGGAAGGCAGGCAGGAGTTTAAATATCTTACTGTGGAGGAGAATTTAAGGGTTGGAACTGCCACGCGGTGGGGTAAGCCTTACCAGAAGGATCTGGAGATGGTTTATCACTATTTTCCCGCCCTTGTTGCAAGGAGGAAGAATCTTGCAGGGTATTGTAGTGGCGGGGAACTGCAGATGCTTGTAATCGGAAGAGCACTGATGGCTCACCCAAAACTTCTTCTCCTTGATGAACCTTCCCTTGGCCTTGCCCCCCTTCTTGTAAAAGAGATTTTTGAGATAGTGCAGAGGATTAATAAGGAGCAGGGAACCACTTTGATGATTGTAGAGCAGAATGCAAATATGGCCCTTCAGATAGCCCACTACGGATATGTCATGGAAAATGGAAAGATAGTGATGGAAAATACCGCTGAAAACCTGAGAGAAAACCCGGATGTAAAGGAGTTTTACCTGGGAACGGCCTCCTCTGGGAAGCTCAAGTCCTTTGCGAATGTAAAGGCCTATAAAAGGCGAAAAAGATGGCTATGACCCATCCTTTATGTCAGATTGCCATTTTATCTTATGCCTTCAATTGATTCACCAGATAAATCTGAGATATGGTATGAAGACCCATTTCATTTCATAAAGCCTCAAGAGTATGAATCCTTTGGAATAGATATAGAGGATATATCTCCAGGCACAATCCCTGCCAGAAGACATCCTTCTTACCTGCCTGGCAGATTTGGTGGAAATGCATATGGACTCGGATTTTATGAGTTATATGAAAGACTGAGTCCAGATGAGCTCGCTATGTTAGATTCCATTTCAGGGCAGAATGTGGAGGAGCTTAAAGAGGATTATAAAAAGATAAATAATATATATAAAAAGATGGGCCTTTTGATAAGGCTCTCCTCAAAGGGCAAAATCTATTATCTGATTCCTGATCAATTGATAATTTCCACAATAGACAGGGTAAAGATCAAGGCAGATGAAATAGGCAAGATAATTGAATTTCATCGCTATAAATATCTCAAAGAGACCTATCGCATTGGATTAATAACCCAGGAAGATGACATAATCGGCTCTCATCTTTTAATCAGGTTCAAAGAGCATGAATTTTATATATTCGACTCCTTAGAAAAGCTTATTAATTATCCCTCTTCTCTGGATATGGTAATCTTTACGAGGGACATATTTGAGATCATTCAGGCCGGTAGATTCATTCCTGTAAAGCAAAAGAGATTAACCAAGAGAGTATTTGAGCAATATGCCATATACTTATTAAGCAGAATATATAGATTGTTAAATGAAAAGGGGGAGATTTTTATAATCTCAGAATATGAGCCGCCTGTAAATGGACCTGATATAAAGGTAAGGTTTAAATCAGAAGAGGAATATAAAAGATTTTTAATTTTTACCCATATATTTAAAACAAAAAAGAGATATAGGGAATTAAAAGAGAGTATTTATGTTAATATGTTTGATCTCAGGCTATACCTGAGACAGCCATATGTGGAGCATGAAGTGATCCATGAACTCCTGGGCAAAAGAGAGCCTGAAAGTTTGAATTTGGAAGAGATTGATAGACTTCCCTATCTTAATTACCCGGTTTTTAGCAGATATAGATTTAATCAATATGATGCATGGAACAGGGTATTTTCTGTCTTTTATGAAAAGGTGCATTTAAAAGAGATTACTCCTGAGAGTGTCTTAAAAGAATGGAAGAGTAAATTTGAATTTTATGGCTCTGTTCCTCCCTATCTATTGATATTCCTGGGACAGAAAAGGCCATCTACGATATCAATAAAAGAGATAAAAAAGGAGACAGACATATTTCATCTAACGGGTTCCCCTTCAGAGCTTGTATCAGAGCATAGAGATTCATTTCAATACATATATGATACCTTAAATTGTTTGAACCTGATAAAAGAAAAGAATCCTGTGGAGCAATCTCCGCCAGTATTGCTCCAACGCCTGAAACAGCCATTTGATAGGCCACGACGGAGGCACAAATTTTTTAATGATGTATTGAAACTTCTTTCCAGAAGGGAGCAATTAAAAAAGATTGAAGGGTGCCTGAATCCAGACCATATAGAAGGGCCGATAACCTCTATTCTTTCAAGGCTTGAGCTTCTTCAATTTTTTGGTCTTTCAAGAGGAGAGATAAGGGAGATATTTTTAATTATATCCGGGCACAGTCCAATGGTTCAAATAGTTCAAGGAAAGAGCAATCTAAAATCCATGAAGCCCATTGCAGACGCCCTGAAGAAGGTCCCTCTTGAACAGGCAATCCACCTGCTGAGGTATTGCAGGCTCATGAGTGTAGCAGAAGGGATGGCCCTCAAAGGGGGGGAGTTTGATTTAAATCAATTGAATGATATTTTTGAAATTTTTGAAGTGGTTGTAATGTCACTTACTGAGAAGGGACTGGATTGGGATTTTCTTATCGACTCATATATAACCAATCAGGGCGGGATGAAAAAGCTGGTGGTAAAGAATATCCTCAAGATGATGAATAATCTGAGATATCTGGATAAACTGGAAGAATTAAAGGCAAAGGGTTTTATGGAGAAGGAGAGCCTTGCGGATTATGACCTCAAAGGGATTAAGGAGATAGATAATGTAATAAGTCTTATTAACACAGTGGAAGAGGTTGAAGAGAGGTTCCTCAGGGATGATCCTTTGAACTCACCTGCCTTTTACCGAAAGTTTCTGAATTCTGAATTTCATGGCACAGGGACATTGTTTGAATTTATGAACGGCAGGCATGTTTATATACTGTTGTGGATAGTGATTAATGTTTCAGAGGGGGAGATAATCAACTTCAATCCCCTATTAAAGGACATGGATTTTTTTAATCCAGGGCCCTTGATTAAAAAGATTGAAAGGGAGGTTGCTTCCATAAAACTTGACCATGTTCAAATAAAGGCCCTTAAAGAGTTAAGAGAACATCTATATAAACAGGGTATAGCATTTATTATGGGCACAGGCATACAGTTACGCCTGGACAGTAATAGAAATGTTATTGATGTTGATTACATTGATATTGATAACAATATAAAGATGATTGAAGGATTTTTAAATAGATTTCCTGTCAGGAGCCTGAAAGATATATCTGATTCTGAATTGATGGAGATATCTAATCTGTTCAATGACATTGAGATATTTTATAATGGACATCTTAACCTGATTCAAGATATGGGGACTGATAAATTCCCGCCCCGGCAATTGAGATGGATAAAGAGAATTGAAGAAATAAGAAGAAAGATTAAGAGGGAATTGAGGTCATTGCTTTTTAAACCAGATACCCTTTTTGATGACATGGATAGACTCTATCGTTATTCACCAGAGTTATTTAGATTTATTTTCCCTGAATTGTCTGCCATGGAAAGAGTAGGAGTCCCTGGTTCAGGGGATAAAAACCATCTGTTTTACATCTTAAATAGTTTAAAGAAACTCCAGGCATTGATAAATAAGGACAGGAGGAGCTTTCATGATATTGGAATACTTCATAAACTTGCCCGAAAAGAGTTTGGTCCAATGGATTCAGGTATCCTTGGACTGAGTGACTCTCAGATATCTGAACTTGAAAACATCGTAGATTCGCTGAGGAAAAATGGGAAGATATTTTCAGCCCTGATGAGGAGTATTGTTTTCAGGGATGTGGGTTTAATTCAGGGATTGAGAAAGAGATATGAAAAACTCATGAATCCTGTTAATCATGCTGAGGCAGGTGTTCTTTTTATTCAAAAAGAGAATCTTGGCCATGAATATAATATTGATAATGAGATATGTGATTACATGTTGAAAATTATCAGATACCATGACTATCTCAGGCATATGGTGGAAGGGGAATTTTCCCTTTATTCAGTTCAGGATATTATAGATACAGGTAATAAAGAGCTTTTTGATGCAATATTTATATGCTCCTTCCTTGTTTTTTATGCAAGGAGCAATGACCTCATCCTGGAAGATCTCATGGAACAACTCATAAAAATAAGGCGTATATGTCACAGGATACTGGATGGGGGCATAACCCTGGAGGCCCATCTCCAGAAGGTCTATGCAAGAAGGGGGCAACAGTATTCGCTTCTTACAAAATATCTGGAAGAAAAGGGATATACTGATTTTATTCCCGATAAAGAGGGCCCTGCCAGGGATATACACTATCAGACCGGACGGCTCCTCTATGGAATGGAGAGACTATTCAGATTAAGGGGAGCAAAGCATGTGGAATTCATAGACCTTGCAAATTACTTGATGAAGATGCCTCTCAGATATATCTACAAAAAGAGGAGATACTATGGAGTGGGTTATTCCAGATTTGAAAGGGAACTATTTGAGTCTTATAGAATTTATGGAAGCCTTATGCGATTTCCAGAATATGTCAGATTTTTTATTCTGAATAGTCTGGTGGAAGATCAGGTGAGGATATGGGGATTCAGAGAGGTATCAATGTTCACCACATATGAAAATCAGTTGAAACTCCTTTTTATTGCTCTTATGGGGACATGGAAGATTTTTAAAAATGATTTTCCTGCCAACATAAATTTTTATCCCATTGCCAAGGTGGTGGATAGAAGGTTTGAGATAATAAATGAAGTATTAAGGGGTATTTCTGTTCAGGAGATATGGGATAAGCCTGAATTATTGAATGGTTTCCTTAAAGGACGGAATGGTATTTTGTTGAGATTGGATATGAAAAACAGGGTATTAAATATTCTATTCAAAGACAGAATGGATATTGAGAAGAGGATAAAACATATATATGAGATAGATAATCTGGAACAATTAAAGAATTATTATCATTACAGTTTGAGGACACTTAGAAAGTCACCATATCTTACAGACGATTACGAACTTGCCCTGGAGAAGGCTTATGAGCAGAGACTGAGAGAGATACTTGAACATGTCATATTAAAGGCAAGGGACCAGATGCATATGATGAAGGAACCAGGAGATGTGAAAAGACTCAGGGATGATTTATTGGGAAGGGCCCTTGAGATGGGACTCACTTCAGAGCAGAAAGATATGATAAATGATATTTATGAATTGAGGCAGGAGGAGATAAAAAGAGAGAAGTTAACGGAAATATTAACTGGTATTAAGAGTATTTCCAATAGAGATGAACTCAAGGATTACTGGGACAGTATAAAGTGGTATCTTTATGAGAACAGGCCATTTCTTGGTAAGGAGTTTGAGATACTGGTTGCAAGAGAATTTGATAAGGCATATGCTATGCTATCCTAAGGATAGATTGTGATTTAGATTGACTTTTACCCCTCTGTGTTTATTTTAAAATAATAAAAATTTTTTAATGGAGGATAAAAGGCCATGGGAAACTGGGTAAAAACAACCCTGCTTCTGGCTCTCATGACCATATTAATAGTCTTTGTTGGAGACTTATTAGGTGGAAGACAGGGAATGGTTATAGCATTTATCTTTGCTATGGGAATGAATTTTTTCAGCTACTGGTTTTCAGATAAGATTGTCCTTATGATGCATCGTGCAAGAGAGGTAAGCCCTGAGGAGAGTCCGGAGCTGTATAACATTGTAAGGGAACTTGCCCAGAGTGCAAATCTGCCTGTTCCAAGGATATACATTATTCCAGAGGAGTCTCCCAATGCATTTGCAACAGGCAGAAACCCGAATCACGCACTTGTTGCAGTAACAGAGGGTCTGTTAAAGATAATGGATAGAGAGGAACTAAAGGGCGTGCTTGCACATGAACTGGCCCATATCAAGAACAGGGACATACTTATAGGGTCAATAGCTGCAACCATGGCAGGTGCCATAATGATGCTTGCAAACATGGCAAGATGGGCATTCATATTTGGAGGCTTGCGTTCCGATGATGATGAAGGTGGAGGGGCAATTGGTCTCCTGCTCATGACCATCATAGCACCCATTGCTGCCCTGTTGATTCAGATGGCAATTTCAAGGTCAAGGGAATATCATGCTGATGCAACAGGGGCATCATTTGCAGGAAGGCCCGATGGTCTTGCAAGGGCACTTGAAAAACTGGGTGCATATTCCAGAAGGATACCCATGGAGACAAATCCAGCAACTGCCCATATGTTTATTGTAAATCCCTTAAGCGGGGGTAGTATTGCAACACTTTTTTCAACACATCCACCCATTGAAAAAAGGATTGCCCGTCTCCTGGGAAGGTAAAAGAAACTTTACTCATTGTGGTAACCAGGTATTGATGAGGAATCGGTGAAATCAATTCCCCTGAAAATAAAATAAGTGGATGATTCAAGCTCCTTTTTCATTGTATTCACATATTCTGGCCTGGTATTGTTGAGCCACCTGGGGTATCCACCTAAGTATATATATTTTATCAATTGGTGAAATACATCTTTGGTGAAAAGGTATTCTCCAATTGATACAATAGGCATTGATGCAGGATTCATAATATGGGTCTGTGGAAGTATCCTGAATTCAATGCTTATTTTTTGGGCATATCGTGAAAGTATTTCCACAATCTTCTCTCTATTTTCATGGCCCCAGGGTCTTTGGTGGAATTGATCACGATCATGGGGAAAGGGAAAAAGCCTGTAAACCTCGCCAATAAATCCTCTGTAATCTGTCCCTCTTATGGCCCCTGATAAATCACCTATTGACTCAAGGTCATGAATTATGTATATATCCCAGTCTGTCAGAAATTCAGTATCCCTTTTATTTCTTGAAATCTGACATAATAACTGGCAAAATTCCTCAGCAAAGAAGAAGTATCTTTCAAGCAATAAGAGGTCAGTATCTATATTAAAAAAACCGAATGCGATATTTCCGTGACTTATTGAGTGAAAGGAGAGCGGCATTTTCCTTCCTCCCACGGAGATAAGATAATAGAGTCTAATAGGTATTAAATGATTAAGATTTTTAAATCAAGATTTATTGGTTCAAATGATAATAGATCAATGGATGATAATCCTGAAAGGAGAGATAATATGAAGGATAATAATCTTATGGTATTCAGAGGTGCATCAAAATTCGTCCTTGATGATGAGCTGGCAAAGATAGTGAATATCTCCATAGCCCTCGAGATGCCCCTGCTTCTTAAAGGAGAGCCTGGAACAGGCAAGACCATGCTTGCCCATGCAATAGCTGAGGCACTGAATATGAGACTTATCGTTCTGAATGTAAAATCCAATATGAAACTAATTGATGCCCTGTATCAGTATGATACATTGACCAGGCTCAATGATAGCAGATTTGGAGACTCAAAAAGAGATGTAAGCAATATTGAGGAATATATAAGGATGGGTAAAATAGGACAGGCGTTTGTATCTGATGAGAGGGTGGTGCTCCTGATAGATGAGATTGATAAGGCAGATACTGATTTTCAGGATGATATGCTGGATGTCTTGGATCAGATGGAGTTTGATATAATAGAGATAGACAAGACCATCCGTGCCAAACACAGGCCCATCATAATAATAACATCAAATGCAAAAAAGGACCTCTCTGATCCCTTCTTAGGGAGGTGTAATTTCCATCATATTGCATTTCCAGAGCCTGATATGATGAGAAAGATCATAAGAGTGCATTTCCCTGATATTGAAAAAGACCTGCTTGAGAGCGCTGTGAGGGTCTTTTATCAATTAAGGGAACTGAGGGGAGTTGAGAAAAAGCCAGCAACCAGAGAGCTTATTAACTGGATCAGGGCACTCCGTGCTGACCCTGATTTCAGGACAAAGGACCTTATTAAAGGCGAAGTCCCTTATCTCGGGGTGCTCTTTAAGAAGAGCAATGATTATCTGATAGCTCAGAGGAGTATCGGGAGGTTCAGGTTGTAGGGGCCATGTTTATTGACTTTTTCTATACATTAAGAGAGGTTGGAATACCTGTTACACCCACCGCATTCCTGAGGCTTCACAGGGCACTCAGTATGGGACTTATCAATTCAATAGATGATTTTTATATTGCGGCACGTAGTATATTAATTAAAAGTGAGAGATACTTTGACCTCTATGACAGGGTCTTTGCCCATAAGTTTCAGGGAGCAGAACTCCATGAGCCAGATGAATTTGAACTCTCAGAGGTGGCAAAGACATTGCTTCAGGAATGGCTGAAGGACCCAAAAACCCTTTCCCATATTCTCGGTATTGATGAGTCAGAGATAGGGAGACTCAGCCCTGAAGAGTTGATAGAGTATTTTCTTGAAAGATTGAAAGAGCAGAAAGGGGAGCACCACGGGGGCAATAAGTGGATTGGAACTCATGGCACTTCACCTGTGGGACACTCAGGGTATCATCCCGGAGGGATGAGGATTGGTGGAATCTCCAGGAACAAGTCAGCAGTCAAGGTGGCAATGGAGAGGCGTTATAAGGATTACTCCCATGAGGGTCCCATCCTGCCATCAATGATTGGTGAAGCACTGAAGAGGTTAAGGCACATGGTGCCTGTTGGACCAAAGGATAAGGTGAATATTGATAAGACCATATATCAGACGGTGAAAAATGCAGGTGAGATTGAGATCGTATTTGAAAGATCCCTTAAGGACAGGCTCAAGGTGATACTTGCAATAGATAATGGTGGATGGTCAATGGACCCCTATGTGGACATTGTTCAGACCCTATTTAACTATGCCCGGGCACAGTTCAAGGACCTCAAGACCTTCTATTTCCACAATACCATTTATGATTACCTGTGGGAAGATCCTCCCAGGAGGAGCAAGCCATTTCCTGTGGATGATCTTGTTAAGCTTGACCCTGAAACCAGATTTATAATAGTAGGGGATGCAAGTATGGCTCCCTATGAATTGATGGCAGTGGATGGCTCCATCTACCTTGGGGAGCGATCAGGCAGACCCAGCTATGAAAGGCTCCAGTTTATTGCAAGGACATTTAAACATTCTGCCTGGCTGAATCCCAAAATGGAGTCCGAGTGGCCTTACACCAGGACCATAAACATCATAAGGGAGATATTTCCCATGTTTGAGCTCACCCTTGATGGCTTGGAGAAGGCCATAACCCATCTTATGAAAAAGTAACTCCTCCATTTTTATTTACACCACGGCCTTTTTACTCCGAATCGTTTATCGCACCACTCAGTGCCATAATTAAGGCTTTTTTCCAGTATCAACCTGTATTTTTCAAGCTTCTGTTTGTTTGCTTGTTTGGGTATCCACATGGGTTCTCCATAAAACAGGGATATATGGGCAAAGGGTTTTGGTATCATATACCTATCCCACGAATTGAGCACCCAGCACCTATCTGCCCCCCATGTTACCGGTATTATTGGAACTCCGGTCTCCCTTGCAATCAGTATTGCCCCCATCTTTGCTATTCTGGGGGGGCCCTGAGGCCCATCAGCCAGCACCCCCCCTGACGCCCCGCTATTTATCTTTTCAATCATGCCTTTTAGTGCCCTGATACCACCTCGCGAGGATGACCCCCTTACGGCCCTGAAACCCAGAAGTTGAGCGGTTTTTACCGCATATTCTCCATCCCTGCTAAGGCTTATTATCATAGTCAGGTGCTTTGGCCCGAAAAGGTGAAAATTATAAGACATCCTCTGGTGCCATGTTACATAGACGGCCTTTCCCTTTGAGGTATGGAGTGCTTTCTGGATCCTTTCAAGACCTGTTTCATATATCACCTTACAGCTTGACATAAGGGACTTAATGAGTAAGGCCCCGATGGGAGGGACAATATTTATAAAAATGTGATCATACCATTTAAGATTCTTCATGACTTTTGTGTCTCATAATTTTATGGATTCCCTGAGTCAAGGGCACTGAAAAATCGCTCAATATCATCCCGGTTATTATAAAAGTGGGGGGAGAGCCGTATCAATCCTTTTCTGAGAGATAATATTACCCCTTTTTTAAGAAAATGCCTGAAAAGATTCTCTGGTTCTGTCCTGGGATAAAAGCTCAATATCCCTGCTCTTTTATTAATTGAATCCGGAGTTAATATCCTGAACCCCCTGCTTGTTAATCCCTCAATCACCATATTGAGCAGGGACTGAATCTTTCTGTATATGTCAGGAATACCTGCCTCCAGTAGTAATTCCAGTGAACCTTTAAGACCCAATATACCAGCAACATTCATTGTCCCTGGTTCAAACCTGAGGGCGTTTGTCTTTAACTCAAATCGCTCTTTGAAAAAATCCATCTCATCTGTAACACTCTTCCATCCAACTATCACGGGATTTATAATATGATTTACTTCCTTTGATATATATAAAAAACCACAGCCCATGGGTCCCAGTAACCATTTATGGGCGCCTGAGGCAAGGAAGTGTATATTAAGCTCTTTTACACTTATGGGAACAGCTCCAAGCGCCTGAATTGCATCAACACATAGGAGAATCCCCTTTTTTTTGCAGAAATCTGAAATGGTGTTGAGGTCTCTTCTTGAGCCTGAGAGAAAATCCACCCAGCTAAGGGAGAGCATCTTTACATCTGGAGTGATTAATCTGTTTAAATCGTCTATATGTATATCACCATTCCTTACAGGAACCCTTATAATCCTCACCCCTCTGCTTTCGAGATTGACCCAGGGATAGATATTAGAAGGGAATTCTCCCTCAGGGATCATAATGGCATCCCCTTCTTTCCATCTGATTCCACTGGCAATGGCGCTTAGTGCAGAGGATGTGTTTTCAAAAAATGCTATTTCGTCTGACCGGCAATCAATTAATCTGGCTATAAGATCGCGGGTCTTGTCAATCTCTTCAATCCAGTAATTGTATCCCAGCGAACCACTTATGGATAGTTCTTGATAAAATTCATTGATACTATCTATTGCCCTTTTTGGAACAGGACTGATGGCGGCGTGATTCAGATATGCATTAATCTTTTGGGTAATTGGAAATTCAGACCTGTATTTTTCCAGATTCTTCATTAAGGTCTGGCCTTTTTATTTTTTTATAGTGAATCTCCATTTGCAGAACATGTCATCAGGATGGGGATCAGGAGGTGCAAACAGGCAATCCACCTGAATCCTTTCATCCACCACCCTTGCAAAGTCTTCAAACTCTCCCCTGTGCATCTCTTTGCATACAAATTCGTTCAGTCCTCTCCTGAGCCTTGCAACCTGAGTGGCACAACTGGGGACCTCAATGATTACTTCATCCGGTCTTTCTATTATCCTGTATTCAATGAGGATACACCATGGAAACAGCCTGAGAAGCTTTACAAAACCTGATAGTCCCTTATCTTTGATGTCAAAACGCTTTCTTAAATCTTTTGCGGCCATCCCTGCAACCCTTGACCAGACCCTCTCATTAATCCTTTCTGCTGTCTCCTGGTCAAATCTTTCTCCCACATAAATGAACCAGAACGCATCCACAACCCTGTAATGCCAGAGCAGGAATTCCAGATACTTTATAAGCTCCTCTCTACTCATTCCTTCAAATATTTTTAAATCCATGGGTCACCCCCTTTCTAATTGCAAAGTAGAGTGATTCACTCCTCCCTTTTGTCAATGGGAATATATTCTCTTTCTCCCACTCCTATATATATCTGCCGGGGACGGTGAAGTTTCCACTGGGGATCCTCCATACTCTCCTTCCACTGGCTTATCCATCCTGGAAGCCTGCCAATGGCAAACATTACCGTAAACATATTAAGTGGTATTCCTAAGGCCCTTAAGACAATTCCACTATAAAAGTCCACATTTGGATATAGATTGTGGTCAATGAAATAGGGGTCTTTCAGTGCCACCTCTTCAAGTTTTCTGGCAATATCCAGAAGAGGGTCATGTCTTTTTAGTTTTTTTAACACCTTATAGCATATCTTCTGCATTATTTTTGCCCTGGGGTCGTATGTCTTATAGACCCTGTGTCCAAATCCCATAAGCCTGAAAGGATCATTTTTGTCCTTTGCCCGCTCAATAAAGGGTCTTACATCACCTCCATTTTCCTGAATCTGGAGTAACATCTCAATAACTGCCTGATTTGCACCTCCATGAAGGGGCCCCCATAATGCACATATACCAGCAGAAATGGCTGCATAGAGATTCACCCTTGCACTTCCCACCAATCTTACCGCTGCAGTGGAGCAGTTCTGCTCATGGTCTGCATGAAGAATCCAGAATACATTCAGGGCATCCACCAAGTCATCATCAATCACATAAGGACGAACTGGTGAATGGAACATCATATTCAGGAAATTTGCAGCATATGAGAGATCATGTCTGGGATAGACCACCATATGTCCCCTTGATATCTTATAGGACATTGCTGCCATTGTCCTTACCTTTGAAAGCAGTCTTGTTACTGTTACATTTATCTCTTCTTCCTCCGATCTTTCGGGGATTTCAGGATAAAAGGCCCTGAGTGCATTTACCATTGAAGAGAGTATTCCCATGGGATGCGCCCTTCTGGGGAAACTCTGGAAAAAGTGTCTCATATCCTCATGGACCATAGAGTGGTCATTTAATAAGACAGAGAATCTATTCAGTTGTTTTCTTGTGGGCAGTTCCCCATTGATTAATAGATAAGCGGTCTCCACAAAGGTTGAGTGTTCAGCAAGCTGCTCAATGGGGTATCCTCTGTATCTCAGGATACCCTTTTCACCATCCATGAAAGTGATACTGCTTTTACAACTGCCCGTATTTGCATAACCAGGGTCAAATGTAATTAATCCGGTCTCCTTTCTTAGTGTTGATATGTCAATGGCCCTTTCACCCTCTGTTCCAACAATAATTGGAAACTCATATGTCTTTCCATCAATTATTAGTTTTGCATATTCCTGAGTCATATTCACAACACTCCTTAAGTGTTTTAGATATAGTTATCATTTTTAAAGCGTGAAACTCAACCTAAATCTTATTTTATGGTATCAGGATTTTCTGTTTAAGTTGTCCTTTTTGAATGCCGATTAATATTTCATGGCATCAATCTTGCTTAGTTAAAAAGATGGAATTATGAGAAGTGTAACCGGAAAATTCAATCTGTTTTCAGGGGTCCTTTTTGTCCTCTTCTCATCCTTCATTATGTATCGTTCATATAGTATTACAAAAAAACATGTAATGGAGCAGGCCATAAATCAGGTCAGGATGGCCATTTCATTTGAACTTGCTATCAGGAGGTATGTGGGAGAGACACTTCGTCCCATAATTGAGGGATATGTTGGAGAAGATGAATTCATCCCTGAGGCCATGTCCACATCATTTGTTGCCAGAACAATATTCAAGGAAGTAAAGAGATCATTTCCTGATTATATAATAAAGTTTTCATCAGACAATCCCAGAAATCCTCTTAATAAGGCAGGCCCGCAGGAACTCAGAATTATAAGATATTTCAATAAGAATCCCGAACTGGACATATGGAGAGGTGAGATAACAATAAATGGTAAGCGATATCTTGCAGAGATGGTCCCAAGAAGAATGCAAAAGAGGTGTCTCATGTGTCATGGGGATCCATCTGATGCCCCTGCCCAGTTAATAAAAAGATATGGAACAGAAGGGGGTTTTTATAGAAGGGTGGGAGAGGTTATTGCACTGGATATGGTGGCCATACCGGTTGCAAGGATAAACGCCATGCTTTTTTCAGAGATAAAGAGAAATATATTCACTCTTTTGCTCTCTCTTTTGGCATTATTTCTGGGGATTTATTTAATATCCAGATTCGTTATCACCAATAGATTAAAGAGGATATCAAATCACTTTTCAGAGTCCCTTGGGGAGGAAAACATTATTGAAATCCCAAAGATAGAGGAAAATGGAAATGATGAAATAGGTCTTTTGGCAGAGAATTTTAACAGGCTTATAGCAAGGCTCAATGAATTGTATCAGTCCCTTGAGGCAAAGGTAAATGAAAGGACCAGGGAATTGTATGAGACAAATGTTCGTCTCTTGAAGGAGATAAAGGAAAAAGAACTGGCAGAGAAACGCCTCAAGGAAGCAGAGGAGAAATACAGGAGATTTATTGAACAGGCCCCCTTTGGAATATCCTTTATTGATGAGGAGGGGAACTATACATATGTAAATCCGGAATTCAGTCAGATTTTTGGCTGGACATTAAAAGATGTTTCTTCAGGTAAAGAATGGTTCCACCGGGCTTATCCTGATCCCATTTTAAGGCACCAGGCAATCTCGTTCTGGATAAATGATACAGAAGGGATGAATCCAGGACAGAGCACATCAAGAATATTTGATGTTCAATGTAGTGGAGGCGAAATAAAAACAATAAATTTTATTGTGGTGAAGATAAAGGAAAATGAATTCTGTATCATTTATGAAGATATAACAGAAAAGAGGATGCTTGAGGCTCAATTGATACATTCTCAGAAAATGGAATCCATAGGCACCCTTGCAGGTGGGATTGCCCATGATTTCAATAATCTTATCCAGGGGATACTTGGATATACACAGATACTTCTTCTTGAGGCAAATGGAAATAAAGAGAGAGTAACGAAGTTGAAGGGAATAGAAAGGGCTGCAAAAAGGGCAGGTGAGCTCACCTCACAACTTCTGACTTTCGGCAGAAAGGTGGAGAGCAGACTGGAGCCGGTGGATATTAATAATGAGATAACCCAGATAATGGAGCTTCTCAGGCGAACCATTCCACGCATGATAGATATTGAATTCCATGCAGGAAAAGGTCTCTGGTCTGTAAATGCGGATCCCACTCAAATAGAGCAGGTTATCCTCAATATAGCAGTAAATGCAAGGGATGCCATGCCGGACGGGGGGAAACTGATAATTGAAACAGATAATGTGACCCTTGATCAGGTATATTGCAGGAGTCATATGGGGGCCATACCCGGTGATTATGTGCTAATCAGTATAACAGATACGGGCTGTGGTATGCCCCCGGAAATTCTTGAGCATATATTTGAGCCATTTTACACCACCAAAGAGACGGGCAAGGGCACTGGTCTGGGACTTGCCACTGTATATGGGATAGTTAAAAATCATAAGGGCTATATAATGTGTTATAGTGAAGTTGGAAAGGGGACTACCTTTAAGATATACCTCCCTGCAATTGATGGACATCATGTAAAAGAGGATGAAGAAACAGAGTTTAATTTAGATGAGACGGGAAATGGTGAGTTAATACTCTTTGTGGACGATGATGATGAGGTCAGAGAGATGGGAAGGAATCTGCTTATGAAGTTCGGTTACAGGACAATAACTGCATCGAGTGGTGAAGAGGCCATACAGAAATTCAGGAGAATGAAGGAAAAGATATCTCTTATTATTCTTGACCTTATCATGCCAGGGATGGGAGGGAAGAAGGCACTGGATGATATCCTCTCAATAGATCCCTCTGCAAGGGTGGTAATTTCAAGTGGATTTTCCGCCAGTGCCCATGCAAAGGATGCCCTCAATTCCGGTGCAGTTGGATTTATAAATAAGCCATACAATATCAATCAGATGCTGAGCGTTATCCAGGATGCCATGAATAATCATGCTGCGTCAAAATAATGAACATGGAGTCAAGTAATTGACAGCAGTTTTTTGCCGCAATTGTGAGGCACAGGGGGTATTATATTCTATTTAGTGGTGTATGGCCTGTTAAAACGGTAAGGAAAGTAAGTAAGAAGATGGCACATATTTTGTAAATTATAATCCCAAGTAAATAGCAGGTTCCTAGATAAAAAGACAGCCCAGACATTATTATCATATATCAGGAACATTTATTGCCTGAATATAAGATTAATGAAATTTTCAAAGGAGGTTGTTTTTGATGAAAAACTTATCACTGATTAAAAAGGTATTTCTTGGATTCTCCGCCATGATCGCCCTTACGATTATTATTTCCATTGCCAGTATAATCAATATGGGATCAATGGATAAGGTAATAGAGGATATCACAAATACCCATATGAAGCTTGCTATCCTTGAAAATGAATTATTGGAAAATTCGGCCATTGAGCTTGAAGATGCACTGGCACTTGTAGGAGGGGAGCGGGTCAGCAGGGATATATCCAGCACTGCAGACAGAACCAATGAGATTATAGATAATATGAGACAGATAGTTGAAAAGGATAGTGAGCTTGTTTCAGCCGGCTGGCTGGATAGCATTGATCAGGTAAGGAGACACCATGTCTCTTTTGTGGATAAGATTAATGAATTAATCAATGAGTCAATGGAAAAGGACGAAGCATATGCCATTAAGGAAATAAAGCGAGATTTTAATAAATTTAAAAATGCTATTGATGAGTTTAGTCAAAAGAACAGTGAAGAGGCAGAGCGGGTCTCAGAACTTGCCATCACAGAAACATCCAGCTCAAGGACATGGCAGGTTATACTCGCCCTGATTTGTGTTGCTGGTGGTATTTTTCTCAGTTTCTTTATTATAAGGGACATCAGGTCAAAGATTACATATGTGGTCCATGAATTAAAGGAAGGGATATCACAGATAACTATAGCTGCAAAACAGCTCTCATCCACATCCCAGAATCTGGCTGAGGGTGCATCTTCTCAGGCAGCATCCATAGAGGAGACCTCTTCATCCCTTGAAGAGATATCCTCCATGATAAGGAAGAACGCAGATAATTCCAGTGAGGCGAATAGTTCAAGGGCGGTTGGCCGTAATTCACTCGTTAAAGCAGATGAGGACATGAAAAAGACCATGGAGGCAATGGATAGGATCAGATCAAGTGGTGAGGAGATAAAGAAGATCATAAAGACCATAGATGAGATAGCATTTCAGACCAATCTTCTGGCACTGAATGCGGCGGTAGAAGCGGCAAGGGCAGGAGAAGCGGGGGCAGGATTTGCTGTAGTTGCTGATGAGGTAAGGAACCTTGCAATGAGGGCAGCAGATGCAGCAAAAAATACTCAGGACCTGATTGAAAAGACCGTTTCAGAGATTGAGAAGGGCTCTTCACTTTTAGAGGATACAAATCAGGCATTTAGGACCACCATGGAGCACAATCAGAAGGTGGGGGAGTTGATTGAAGAGATAGCAAGTTCATCCACTGAACAGGCAGAGGGAATTGAGCAGATAAACAAGGCAATTCACCAGATAGATAGTATCATACAGCAGAATGCGTCCAATGCAGAGGAAAATGCATCTGCAGCAGAAGAGATGAATGCACAGGCAGAGATGATGGCAAACATGGTAAACAGGTTAGAGGAGTTTGCAGGGATTACATATAAGGCAGGATACACTGCCAGGACTTCAGCCCCTGAGATATCAGAGGAAAAGCAAGCCCATGCCAGACAATGGGAATCAAAGGCCGTGGTTCCAAAGACAGATGAGAAGAAGGATATTATAGCCCCAAAGGGAAGGGAGGTGAGGCCCGAGGACATCATCCCCCTGGATGATAAGGATTTCGAGGATTTTTAATCTTCTTCATCCTGAGGGAGGGGAATCGGGGTCGAATCATCACGAGATACTTCGGCGCTCCTCCCTCAGAATCACATTGTTTAAAACCTTCTTTTTATGTATCCATGCCATAAAAGTGTCCCATCTGGGCCATATTCCACCACATATTGAAATGGCCTGTATCCTTTAATATTTAGAAAGCGAAGGTCAAAAAATTTTACCCTGTAAGTGCCGGAATCTGTTTTTTTCCATGTGGAGATGGGATATCTTGCAAATTGGAAAAAGTCCTTTACCCCCTTAAGGTTTATTGCCTTTTTAATCCATATGGAATCTTTGTTCCTTGACCATTCCACGAATCTTATATCTGAAGGGGACATGTATCTTCTGGTAAACCATTTTAAAATACCCTCTTTTTCATCTGATTGATCCTGCCTGCCTGCTAAGTCCACATATCCTTCAAATATTTTATCCTCTGTTCTTATGAAGATGTCCCAGAAAAAAGGGGATAACGGCTGAGGAATGGCACCAATATCATATTTCTTTAAGCCCATATTTTGGGCATAACTATTCCCTATCCGAATAGCGGAGTGGTGATTTAGTGCGCAGAATATGATATAGAGTGAACATAGAATAATGGATATCCTTGAAATATGAATCCTGTTCTTCTTGAATACACACATGGCGATTATGGCTGTAATGGGAATAGAAGAAAAATAGGGGTCAATAATAAATAGCCAGTCGAGAAAAAGGCGTTTTTTGGAGATGGGCCAGAATATCATTGATCCATAAGATGTAATGAGGTCTAAAAATATGTGAACTGATATCTGTAAAGCACAAATTAAAAAGAATTCTCTTATGTTCTTCTTTCCTGACAGGCTATTAAAGATTAATGCTAATATGATTGAAAAAGGCCCAATGAGAAAGATGGAATTAGTGATGCTTCTGTGGTAGTTCACCACAAACTCTGTTCCAAGTATTCCAAAGACCATGTCAATATCAGGAAATGCGGAACAGATTATACCGCAAGTCTTACCCCATCCTGTGGTTTTCCGCACCAGCCCGGTCTCTCCAATAACCGATCCAATTAACACATGTGTTACAGTATCCATGGTATATTTCTAAGACAGTATCTTGTCTTTATCAACCCTCTAATCCATCTCACCTTTAAAGATAAGGCTTATCTTCTGTTTAATTGATTATTGAGTTAAATTTTATAGAGGCTGTCCGGGTCTTTGTTTCCGCTCAGAAGTCTCCCGGGCTGGTCAGGCACTAAATTATAATCTTAAGAAGAATTATCAAAGCTAATTCCTGTATACAATGGATTTAGTGCCTGACGAA
>JALVMZ010000032.1 GCA_027032655.1 Desulfobacteraceae bacterium | reverse complement strand
TGCCAGCTCAAAGTATCCTGGCTTATCGTGTTTTGCATCGGTAAATGCCCCCTTTACATATCCAAAGAGTTCACTTTCCAGCAGTGTATCAGGTATTCCCGCACAATTAATCGGTATTAAAGGCATATCTTTTCTGGGACTATTGAAGTGTATGGCCTTTGCAATGAGCTCTTTGCCTGTTCCACTCTCCCCTGTTATCAGCACAGTGCTATTGTATGGAGCCACCCTCTTTATTAGCTCAAATATCTCAAGCATGGCCCTGCTTTTTGCAATCAGATTTTCAAAACTATACTGTCTTTCTATCTGCTCAAACCTGCTTTTAAGTTCTATATTCTCCTTTCTTAGTCTCTGTCTTTCTTCTGCCTTTCTAAGTGTAAGAAGCACTTCATCCTGTTTAAATGGCTTTGATATGTAATCATAAGCACCTATCTTCATTGCATCTATTGCTGTTTCAATGGAACCATATGCGGACATCATGATCACCACCGTCTCCCCAAGCCAGGGCCGTGCCTCTTTCAGGAACCGCATTCCATCCATACCGGGCATCTTTATATCACAGAGGATAAAATCAAACAGGTTATTCTTTACCTTTTCAAGTGCGATATTTCCATCGGGGGCATCATCAATAATGTATCCGGACTTCCTGAGCATTTCGCCCAGCATATGTCTCATGTTTTCTTCATCATCAATAATCAGAACTCTTTTCATTTCCATATCCCATATTATTTCCTGGTGGGTAATAAAATCTTGATAATGGTGCCCATCCCCGGTTTACTATCTACTTCAATTTTACCTCCCATATTATCAACTATATTACGACATACCGATAGACCAAGGCCCGTGCCTTTTCCCGGTCCCTTTGTGGTGAAAAATGGTTCAAATATGTATTGAATGTTCTGAGCAGGAATGCCAGTTCCATTATCCCTTATTTCAGTGACAAGTATGGCTTTCCCATTTATGGTTTCGTTCTTAGTGCCAATGAATATCTCTTTATTAGTTTGCCCGGAACTTCCCTCTTCATTCAAGGCATCCATTGCATTCAGAATTATATTCAAAAATAGTTGTTTCAGTCTTTCCTGTGAACCCATTACATAATCGTTCTCAGCTTTAAGTGACCATTTTATAATTATCTCTTTCATCCCCTTCTGTGGTTTTAACATATCAACTGTGTCTTTTAGGGTGTTATGAATTGATACACTTGATATATCCTTTTCTTCCCTCTGCCTTGCGTAATTAAGAAGCTGCTGGATAATATTTCTTATTCTTTCAAGCTCCTTTTCCGCCCTTGATAGATAATCCTCTTTCTCTTTTTCTGAAATATCACTTCGTTTCAGAAGGTCAATATAGCCAAGTATTATACCAAGTGGATTTCCAATCTCATGGGCAATTCCCGAAGAGAGTCTTCCAATGGATGCCAGTTTCTCAGATCTTATCAGGTCTGATTGTGCCTGTTTGAGTTCTTCATATCTCTTTTTGAGCTCCTTTTTATCATCTTCTATCCTTTTAATCATTCTTAAAAAGGAGCTGGTGAGTCTTCCTATCTCAGAGGAGCTCTTTGTGCCTTCCAGCATGAAAGGGATCTGGTTTATTTCTTTTATCTTTTCGGTCTTTAATGTGAGTTGATTGATGGGTCGGATGATTATATGATGTAGCACAAGATAACCCAACAGTCCAAAAAACAGGCTATTCAGTATTGAATACAGGAACACCAATTTCTGGAGCCTTAACCTGATAAGTTCATCAGGAATAAAGGCACCAAGGATTATATTCATCAGAATGGTGGATGTAAAAAGAAGGATTAAAAGGACAACGGATATGCCAATTTTGACTCTGTTTTCGGATATTATTCTGATTAAACCCATATTTCAATATAACTTTTTTATTTTATTCTATATTATCAATATTGAATAATGTTATCAATTTAATTTCTATAATAGGGTAGTAGTTATGAGATACAGAAGAGGTGATATTGTTGATATTAAAGTGGAAAAGATGGCCTTTGGGGGGGAGGGTATAGGCAGACTGAATGGGCTTGTTGTTTTTATAAAAGGTGGGGTTCCTGGAGACATACTGAAAGCGAAAATAATCAGAGTGAAGAGGGATTTTCTTATTGCAAGGGTATCAGAGATAGTGGAGCCCTCTTCTCATAGATGTGAGCCCCCGTGCAGATACACACGATACTGTGGTGGATGTCAATGGCAGAACATCAGATATGAATCCCAGCTAACCTTTAAAGAGCAGACTCTTGCGGATTCCCTTTCAAGAATAGGTGGAATAAGGGACATCGAGATTGAAGAGATAATTCCATCCGGTAAAAGATATGAATATAGAAATAAGATGGAGTTTTCCTTTTCTGATCGTAAATGGTTTTTGCCTGAAGATGTGGACCCTGATGCTGAGGGGGATAAAGTGGTGGATTTTGCCCTGGGGCTTCATCTCAGGGATTCATTTGATAAAGTAATTG
>JALVMZ010000031.1 GCA_027032655.1 Desulfobacteraceae bacterium | reverse complement strand
GTTTTGAGGGTTGTGGATTTTCCCGCACCATTTGGCCCGATTATTGTGGTTATCATATTCTCCTTTGCTTCCACTGATACATCCTCAAGTATCATTATATCCCTGTAATACCCAACTGTTACATGCTTGAGCCTGAGAGACATACTCACTCCCCAAGATATGCATTAATTACCCGTTCATCGTTTAATACGGTCTCGGTATCACCTTCTGTGAGTTTGGTGCCATAATTGAGGACCACCACCTTGCTGCAAAGCTCTGATATTGATCGCATATCATGGCTTACCAGTATAAATGTCTTTCCCTTTTTATTTAATTCTTTTATGTTTTCTATTAAATGTGCTCTGATATCAGGGTGGACGCCTGCAAAGGGTTCATCCATTAATATAACCTCAGGGGCGGTTACAAGAGCTCTTGCAAATTCAAGTAGTTTTTGTTGCCCCCCTGAAAGTTCAAAGGCATACTGATCTTTTTTGTGTGAAAGCCCCACAAATTCCAGGAGTTCCATTATCCTTTTAATCAACACTGCCTTATTCTCTTTGAGAAATATGGTTGGGGCAAGCATATTTTCAAACACCGTCATTCTTTTTAAGACCCTTGCAATCTGAAATGTTCTTGATATGCCCATCTGGGCTATGTCATAGACAGGTAAGTTATTAATTTTCTTATCTTTAAAATATATTGCCCCTTTATCAGGGGTATATATTCCATTTATCACATTTATAAGCGTTGTTTTCCCTGCACCATTTGGGCCAATAAGCCCGCAGATTTCTCCCTCCTTCACCATGAAGCTTACATCGGTTAGGGCCCTCACCCCTGCAAACGATTTGGATATATTCTCAATCCTTATCATCGAACTCCACTTTTATATGACGTCTCAGGTATTTTTTATATTCATCTTTATGATTTTTGAGTATGTATCTCAGGTATTCCATGTTTTTCTCTATTGTCTCTTTATAAAGGTCTCTGTCAATTCCCCACCTTACCCTGAAATGGTCTTTCATATAACCACACACACCGCCAAATTCTGTTTTGAATCTTTTGAGTGTCTGTTTGTAAAATTCAGGTGTTTTTTCCAGGAGATCAAGCTCACTATTGTATCCTGGCACCTTCCCTTCTTTATATTCCTTATAAAGATAAGGGAGTTTTTCAAGATAGGCTCTATCTGCCATCTGTCCTAACAGATCGGCTGTTCCAAGCATCTTTCCCAGTATCTCATTTTCCCGGGATAGAAAATCTATTTCATTTATTTTTACATTGAGTCCGGTGCAATTGAGAATATTGATTGCAAATAATATCTGTTCAGTAGTAAAGCCCCTTTCTTTGAAATATTTTTCAAGAAAGTTAACACTCCTTTGAACATGTATTAAGGTGTATTTTGCCCCCGTTCCGTTCAGGTCATCTTCTTTCTGGATATATCCTGTGTCATGAAACATTGCTGTTATAATGCCCAGTTGAATACCTTCCTCTGATAGCTCAATCTTATTTATGTTTGCTCCGTGGATGAGTCTTACCATCGCAAGCATGGTATCTGTGGTGTGTTTCAGTGTATGATAAATCACATTACATTTCCTGTAACCAGGATATTTGCCATTGAATAGCTTTAAAGTGTCTTTAAAAACACTATTTAATAAATCAATCGAAGCATTGGGATAGATAAGTCTTATTATATTAAAGACTTCATCCATAACCTCATCTGGATCTTCCATATTTAAAAGAAGAGAGAGCTGGATATTGGATTGTTCCATGCCTAAGGTTTAATTAAAAGAAGAAAATATTTCAAGCTAAACTTAAATTTTTATGGTTTACAATCTCTATTTATAAAACTATATTCCTTTATCAACATTTTTAAAATAGATAGTTTGGTAAAACTCAATATAAAATCATCATATTTTTTGGAATTAATTGGTATCAGCCTGTCCGTCATGCTGAGTGACATAGCCCCGAAGCATTTCAGGATGACGATTGGGCTAAAAATTTTTACAGGTTTTTAAAAAATTATAAAAAAGAGGTACAGTATGTTAGAACTGGATAATCTCTGTATAAACACCATAAGGGTTCTTTCAATCGATTGTGTGCAGAAGGCAAACTCAGGTCATCCGGGCATGCCAATGGGTGCATCTGCTATGGCTTATGTGCTCTGGACCAGATTTTTGAAGCACAATCCTTTAAATCCTGATTGGCCTAACAGGGACAGATTTATTCTATCCGCAGGACACGGCTCAATGCTCCTTTACAGTCTCCTTTATCTTACAGGGTATGACCTTGAAATGGATGACCTTATGAATTTCAGACAGTGGAATTCCAAGACCCCGGGTCATCCTGAATATGGGAGGACTCCAGGGGTTGAAACAACCACAGGTCCTTTAGGACAGGGATTTGCAAATGGTGTGGGAATGGCAATAGCAGAGAGATATCTTGCCAGTTATTTTAATAGACCCGGATTTGAAATAATAGATCATCATATATTTGGT
>JALVMZ010000030.1 GCA_027032655.1 Desulfobacteraceae bacterium | reverse complement strand
GGACACCAAGGGTAAGGAGGCAGAATACCTCAAAGAGAAAATACAGTCCCTTGGTGTTGAAACCCTGATGATGGACATATCCATGAGGATGCAGGATCAATACTCCGCTGATATTACCCAGGTGCAGGTGGCAAGGGCAGGTGGAAGTGAGATGTCCCGGCTTTCTGAGATGAAAGAACGCTCTCAAATAACAGGGATAATCACCAAAGGTGCCATCAAACTTGCCCTTGAACTTCTGAAGAATGGAAAGTTCCACGGGATTGTGGGGATTGGTGGTTCAACAGGGACACTTATGGCAACAGATGTAATGCGTGCACTTCCCTTTGGCATTCCCAAACTCATGATATCTTCCACCGCTGCACTACCTGGGCTTTCCACAAGATACATTGGCAAGGGCGATATCATGCTCTTTCACAGTGTAATTGAGATATCAGGAGTGAGTTCAGCCCTTAAAAATGTAATGGACAGGGCGGTGTATTCAATCCATGGGATGCTATCCCACGACATAACACCCCCCAAGGTCAAGGGAGTTAAGTCCATTGCCATTACCATGCTGGGGCCATGTGAGGGATGTGCTTCAAGGGTAAGGGCTGGACTGGAAAGAGCAGGATATGAGGTGATAGGATTTTCTGCTGCAGGCATTGGTGATAGGGCCATGGAGGACATGATTAAGGAGGGGATCTTTGATGGTGTGGTTGATCTTGCACCCGGGGGAGTGGGTGAGCATTACTTTGGTTTTATGAGGGATGCAGGCCCTGATAGGCTTGAAAGTGCGGGTATCATGGGAATTCCGCAGGTTATTTCAACCTGCAGTGTGAATCACATGACCCCTGCAAAATCCAGATACAAACCGGAGTATCATCAGAGGCGGAAATATGACCTTGATAGATTCAGGACATGGCTGAGACACTCACCGGATGAGCTTGAGAAGGTAGCTGAGCTTTTTACTGAAAAATTGAATAAATCTAAAGCACCTGTTAAGATAGTGATTCCCCTTAAGGGATGGTCGTCAGTTGATAGACCGGGCTCACCCACCTATGACCCTGATGAGGATATGGTGTTTGTGAAAAGGTTGAAGGAGGGGTTGAAAAAGGAGATAGAGATAATTGAAGTGCCTGCAAATATGGAAGATCCGGAGTTCTCAGATGTGGTTTTGAAGACCGCCCTTGATATCTTTGGAAGATAGACGGAGAGTCTTCATGGTGAATGATAAGAAGAGGATAGTGATTGGCATATCAGGTGCAAGCGGTGTCATTTACGGCATAAGGATGCTGGAGTTATTAAAAGGGCATGATAAATGGGAGACACATCTTATCCTTACGGATTCAGGGAGAAAAAATATTGAAATAGAGACAGAGTTCAGTGTGGATGATATAGCAGATATGTGTGATTTTTTTTACAGTAACAGTGATATGTCCGCACCACTTGCAAGTGGTTCATTTATAACACAGGCAATGGTGGTAATACCCTGCACCATAAAGACCCTCTCTGGAATTGCAAATTCTTACAGTGAGAGCCTTATTGTCAGATGTGCGGATGTGCACCTAAAAGAGAGGCGAAAACTTGTGCTTGTGGTAAGGGAGACCCCCCTTCACTCAGGACATCTGTCTCTCATGAAGAGGGCATCGGATATGGGGGCATTGATACTGCCGCCCATTCCCTCTTTTTATCATAAACCCAAAAGCATCATGGATATTATAGATCAGACCATAGGAAAGGTGTTTGATTTTGTAGGGATTAATCATAATCTATTTAAAAGATGGAGTGGAGAGATTTAAACCTATTTTTCTGGGGGAGTTTTTATGATTTTACCAAGATTTAATTATCATGAACCCACAGGTCTTGATGAGGCATGTGAAATACTGGCAGAGTTAAAGCAAAGAGCAAAGCCCTTGGCGGGTGGCACAGACCTTATCGTGAACATGAAAAAGAGGCTCATATCACCTGAGGTCCTTGTTTCCATTGAGTGGATTGAAGAGCTAAATGAGGTGGACAGGCTGGATGGGCAGTTCAGGATTGGTGCATGCCTCAGGGTGTCTGATATGCTTGAAAACAGCATTATTGCTGATAGATTCAGGGCACTCACAGTTGCAGGCTCAAACCTGGGGACACCTTTAATCAGGAATCTTGCAACCATTGGAGGGAACATAGTCAGTGCAAGGCCAGCGGCTGATCTTCCCCCTCCATTGATGGCATACGGGGCAGATGTGGTGCTGAAGAGTAAAGAGGGTGAGAGGGTCATTCCCCTTGATGAATTTTTTACTGGCCCCGGTGAAACAGTGATTGAGCCCCATGAAATACTTAAAGAGATTATTATACCTTCTCCGCCGGAAAACTCCGGTAGTGCATATATAAAGCTTGGTCTCAGAAAGGCGCTTGAGATATCCATAGTAAATATAGCCGTATTCATCTCCCTTGATGAGAGTGATGGTGCCATTTCATCTGCAAGGATAGTAATGGGTGCTGTTGGAC
>JALVMZ010000029.1 GCA_027032655.1 Desulfobacteraceae bacterium | reverse complement strand
CAGTTCATTTGAAAGCCCTTCACCTGCCAGATCATCACCAAGCCCTGAATCCATAAGCGCCTTTCTTAAAGGTGAGCCCGGCATTCCCAACAGAATATATTCAAGCAATTGAAAAGCCATATTGAGCTCTATATACTTACTGAAGGATAACAGCCAGTTCACCGTGAACATTGCCTTTGAGCCATCTGTATCTGATGTGCCAGATGGATAAGGTTTTTCAAAGCTCTTTGGCCCTTTAATTTCTCCCTGTGGTGGCACTTCAGATAAGATATCCTTTTTTTGAAAATCCTTGAGATAATCATGAAGAATCTTCAGCCTCTTTTCAGTATCATCATCGCCGTAAAAGAATATCCACGCATTGGATGGATGATAATATGTCCTGTGAAAATCCACAAACCTCTCATAGGTAAGAGACAGGATGGACTCAGGCTCTCCACCCGAGTCGAATCTATATGGGTTATCAGGAAACAGGCTCTGTTTTGAAAATTCGATCAGGAGATTGTCAGGGGATGAGTGTGCCCCCTTCATTTCATTAAAAACTACACCCCCTGCTGAAGGAGGGGAATCCGGACTTTCAATGTGAATATGCCATCCTTCCTGTTTAAATGTATGGGGCTCTAACTTAGGATAAAAGACCGCATCCAGATAGACATCAATCAGATTATAAAAATCTGTAACATTCTGACTTGCAACAGGATAGCAGGTCCTATCAGGATATGTCATGGCGTTTAGAAATGTCTTGAGGGATCCCTTAAGCAGTTCCACAAAAGGCTCTTTTACAGGATACTTTCTTGATCCACAAAGCACAGAGTGTTCAAGGATATGTGCGACACCTGAGGAATCAGATGGTGGTGTCCTGAATGTAATACCAAAGACCTTATTTTCATCATCATTTGATATGGATAGGATTCTGGCTCCTGTCCCTTTATGTATATATATCTCTACCTTACCTTTAATCTCGTTAATGTCCTTTTCAATCACCCTGTTAAAGCCCTTCATTCATACCACCTCCGAATCTATCTCATTTATCTGTCTGATAAATACTCCATATAGAAACGGTAAAAGGCAACAAGCACTAAGGAGTGATTTATCACCCCTTTTCTGATAAGTGAGGGTATCTCCTCAAGGGGACGAATTACCACCTCAATATCCTCCTTGTCATCCAGCAACTGCTTACCTTCTCCATTAAGCCCCTTTGCTACATAGGTATAACATCTATTATTTAATATGGCAGGATTGGGATAAACCCATCCCAGGGGGATAATCTCCTTTGCTTTATATCCTGTCTCTTCCAGCAGTTCCTTTTTTGCGCTTATCTCTGGAGTGTCTCCTGGTTCCACTATACCACCTGGTATCTCAAGGGTGAATCTCCTCACCCCATGCCTGAACTGTTTTATCAGAACCACTTTATCATTTGAAAGCAGTGGAATTACATTTACCCAGTCTTGTGACTCTAAAACAAAGAAAGAGTGTATCTTTCCTGTTCTTGGAGAGCGTGCCACATCTGTCCTGATGTTAAATATCCTGTAAGAACGGTCTATATTTGTTGATATCAACTCCCAATTTTTTAATGTCATATAACAGCTCCTGCATTTATTAGATTTTCCAATCAGTATATGTGCGACCTTATTTAAGAGTCAATGGGGAATTATCTTTATATGACCTCAAGATTTAGAAGGGAAAAGGGTCCCTTTTTGGCAATGTTCTTAATCCATGTTATTGCATACTTTGATACAATTTGTATTGATATTAATTGTTCAATAAATTAGATTGTAAAATATCTTTATAAGGAGGCATGTTTATGCAAGTTCAGAACTGGATGTCATCTGATCTTATTACTGCCCAGGAGGATGATACTATTATAAAGGTTGGTAAGATTATGGAGGAGCACAATATAAGGCACCTTCCAGTGGTAAGGGATAAGAAACTTGTGGGCATGATAACGGATCAGGATGTAATAAAGGCATCGCCTTCAAGGTCAATAACTTTAAAGGCCCAGGAACTCTATCACTTGCTTGCTGAGACAAAGGCCAAAGATATCATGAATCCAAGTCCGGTTACTATAAGACCTGATCAGACCGTGGAGGTTGCGGCAGTCATGATGCTTGAACACCGCACAACAGGTATTCCCGTGGTTACCAGAAATGGGGATCTGGTGGGTATAATTACCCAGGGAGATGTGTTCAAGGTGCTAATTTCAATTACAGGAATATATCAGGGAGGTGTGCAGTTTGCCTTTAATCTGGAAGACAAACCTGGTGCCATTAAGGAGGTGGCAGATGTCATAAGAGAAGAATATGGACATGTTGTCAGCATACTGAGCACCAGCGACACCGCTGATCCAGGATACAGACATGTATTTATAAGGATAAAGAAGATACCCGAGGAGAATCTCAAAAGGCTGATTAAAAAGTTAGAGAAAAGATTTATGCTCCTTTACATGGTAAAAGATCCCCTTGAAGATATTTATAGCTAAATTAATTGAGGAGATTAAAATCAAATCCCTCTTCTAAAATCCTGTCTTTTATATCTGAGATATCCCTTTTATCAGCCATGGCCTTTTTAATTCTATTAAATCCTTCTGTATCTCCGAGCATAATACATCCCACGATCTTGTTATCTTTAATCACTATCTTTTTATAGACATCCTGTTTTTCAATGGTTCTTGATTCAAGGAGGCCGTCAGGATCAATATCCCCTGCTGATGCAAGGTTTACTCCAAGCACCTTTAGTGTGTTTGCCATGGGTGTGCCTGTGTATTTCATATCACCCCCTGCCATATTGACACCAGCTATTTTCCCCTGCTCCATTGCCGCAGGCCATATCCCATATAGCATACCATTGAATTCTGCCACATCTCCTGCTGCATAAACTGTATCCACATCCGTTCTGAGATGGTCATCCACCACAATTCCTTTATCTATTCTGAGCCCCATTGTCTTTGCGAGTTCAATATCTGGTCTAACCCCTGCAGAGATAATCACCATGTCTGCATCAAGCACCTCTCCCCCCTCAAGTATCACACCTTCCACCTTCTCCTCGCCTTTGATCTCCTGAGTCCTGGCTCCAAGCCTGAAAGAAAAGCCCATGCCTTCCATTATCTCCTGAAGCTTCTTCGCTCTCAGGGAATCCAGTTGACGGGGCAGAAGTCTTGGGAAAAATTCCACCACCATAAGGTCTTTCCCCAGTTTTCTGAGCGCATTGCCTGTTTCAAGCCCCAGGAGTCCTCCACCAATCAGCACCACACTTTCCACTGAATCTGCATAATTTACGATATCCCTCGCATCTCTTATGTTTCTCAATGTAAATACCCCTGCTTTATTCACACCCTTGATGGGCGGGATAAAGGCCCTGCTACCTGTTGCAATTAGCAGGAAATCATATTCAAGTCTTTTACCCTTATCTGTTTCAATTATCCTCTCACTTTTATCACCTTTCACCACTCTCTGGTTCAATATCAGATCTATATTATTCTTTCGATACCATTCCTCCTTCTTTGCAATAAGCTCCTGTTCCGTTATATCTCCCGAAATGAATTCAGGTAATCTCACCCTGTAATAAAAAGGGATATCCTCTTCTGTAATCATGGTTATTGAACCATCTGGATCATTTTTCCTTATGTTCTCACACGCCGTTGCTCCCGCAACACCATTTCCAATGATAACATATCTTTTCATACAAACCTCCTTACTGGCACCATATAAGAATATTTGTTCAAAAGAGTATTTAAACTTGTTTTAATAATTTAAATATTATATATCATTAGAGAACTCAAAAATAATTTTAACAATGAAAATATAGCAAGAGTGGAGAGTTTATTCAACAAATATGAAGAATCGAAAGGAGGTAGAGGCAAATGAAGACCACTATTACAGCTATTAAGGCAGACATCGGGAGCATTGGAGGACATATAAAACCCAGCCAAAGGGTGCTGGATAGTGTAATAGGATATGTTGAACAGCATCAACAGGGCCTATTAATAGATTATAAAATAAGTTTTACAGGAGATGATATTGCCATCCTTTGCACCCACAATAAGGGTGTTGGTAATCCTGATATCCATGGCCTTGCATGGGAGGCATTCAAAACAGGGACCGAAGTTGCCAAAGACCAGGGGCTTTATGGAGCAGGACAGGATCTACTCAAGGATGCATTCTCCGGAAATATAAAGGGGATGGGACCAGCAGTCGCAGAAATGGAATTTGAAGAAAGACCGAATGAGCCATTCCTTTTCTTTGCGGCTGATAAAACTGATCCGGGGGCATACAACCTGGCCCTATATCTTGCGTTTGCTGACCCCATGTTCTGTTCAGGTCTTATACTATCTCCAGGGATGTTTAAAGGTTTCAGGTTTGATATAATGGATGTATCATATACAGAGGCGGACAGGGTAATATCCCTGAATGCCCCGGAGGAACTATATGACATTGCTGCCCTTCTTAGAGACCCCGAACGCTTCGTTATTGAGGGCATATATTCCAGGGAGACAGGTGAGCAGGCAGTATCTGTTAGCACCACAAGACTAAGGAATATTGCAGGTAAATATACGGGCAAAGATGACCCAATTATGCTTGTAAGGGTGCAGGGTGCATTTCCAGCAACTGGTGAAGTGCTTGCTCCATACAGTATTGCTCCCTATGTGGCAGGCTTCATGAGAGGAAGCCATACAGGCCCATTTATGCCGGTAAAACTCAACAGCACCATATCTTTCTTTGATGGTCCTCCTGTTGTTTCATGTGCGGGCTATTGTGTGCATGAGGGAAAGCTTACAAATCCTGTTGATGCCTTTGATCACCCATTCTGGGATTATATCAGGGAAAAGGTTTCTGAAAAGGCTATTGAAATAAGGAGACAGGGCTTTTTTGGAAGTGCCATGCTACCTTATAGTGAGCTTGAATATGGTGGAATAGTAAAGAAACTTGAGGAATTGGACAGCAGATTCCAGATAAGGGAATAGACTTTACTATGGAAGGGGCAATATTTAGCCCCTTCCTAAGATTATTCAGATTGACTTCAGATACCTAAATACTAATTTGGGAGAAGGTCATAAAAATAGCGCATGGTATCTGAGCGGGTCACAATACCAATAAGTTTTCCCTTTTCAATTACAGGTAGCCTGCCAATATCATTCTTTATCATCAGTTTAACAGCCTTATAAACACTATCATCAGGACCGATAAAATGAGTATTTGAACACATAAAGGCCTTAACAGGAGCATGTAGCTGGGATTCCTTTCTTACCTTTTTAAAATCTCTCCTGGAGATTACCCCAACCACTTCTCCATTCTGAACCACAGGGACACCAGTAAAACCCTTTTCCCTGAATAGCATGGCCACTTCCTTCATGGTGGTTTCCGGGCTAACATATTCAACCGGATATGACATTAGGTCTCTTATAAGCACAACACCTCTGGCTCCTGTTTTGATCAGACCTCTTATCCACTCCTTTAACTCATATGGTGATACACCTTTGATAAGTGCAGAGCCCGCACTTGGATGTCCACCGCCACCCAGTTTCTTCATGACTGAGGAGATATCAAATCCATCTGTCCTGCTCCTCCCAATCACTATGCATTTGTTCTGCTCCTTCTGATAAAAAATACCAAATGCAATGTCCACATTCACAATCTCAGAGAACATATTCAATACTACTGAAAGTCCCTGGACATGTCCTCTGAGCTCCACATCACTTATACTCACAGTGTAACCGTTTATCTTTTCTCTGGAAGGTTCTTTCAACATATCAAAGAGAATATTCTTTTGAGCAGGACTATAGGCTGGTCTCAGGAAATTTCTCAGCACACTCAGGTCAGCTCCCTTTTCAAGCAGGAATGCAGATGCCCTCATATCCTCTGGTGTGGTGGATGGAAAACTCAGGTGAGAGGTATCTTCATAAATACCTGCAAGAAAGAGCGTTGCCTCCATGGGTGTGATTTGGGAAAGATTCTCCTGAATCTCTTCAATGAAAAGGGTTGTTGTGGAACCAATCTTCTTATATCTAAAAAAACTCGGTTCGGGATATGGTTCACCCATATGATGATCCCATATATGGACCTCAGGTTGGTGCTCCTCCAAAAATGAATCAGGAAGCTCAATTCTTGACCAGTTATTGGTATCCACCATAATAACTCTATTCACATTCAGAAGCTTAATACTTTTTATGTCTTCATATTTAAAATAATCCTTATGAATTGATAAAAATGACCTTACATTACTATTTAATGTCCTGGGAATAATAGGAATTGCATCTTTGTAATAGTATCTTGCAGAAAATAGAGATGCAATGGCATCAAAATCTGCATTCCTGTGGGTTACAATGACATCCATCATCAAGCCTCCATAATAAAATAAAAACAAGACAGGATCATCTGATGAACCATTTTTTACCTGCTTTATTAAGCATTCGTCATAATTAAACCTTTTCTTAAGAGATTTTTCAACTAATACCAATTATGGGATATACCCGTCTTGAAATGGAACAGATACTCATAAAAGCGGTTTTTGAATCAGAACTTGCACTAAAAATAAGGGATGTGTTAAAATTAAATAAAAATGAAAAGAAATTTTGATAAATCTAATAAAAATATCCATATTCTTATTGTGGATGATGAGCCATCCATACTCAAATTAATAAATAATGTCCTAAAAAAGGAAGGCTATCAATGTTTCACTGCCTCAAATGGTAAAGAGGCATTACAGATACTTGATAATATCCCTATGGATCTCGTAATAGCTGATATTGTGATGCCTGAGATGAATGGAATAGAGCTTTTGGAAAAAATAAAAGAGAAAAAATACGACACCGATGTAATCTTGATGACAGGTCATGCATCTGATTTTACATATTCAATGGCAATTACAGAGGGGGCATTGGATTTTATTCATAAACCCATAGATATTACAGAACTGATCCTTAGGATTAAGAGGATATTAAGAGAAAGAAGGCTTATGTTGGAACGAAAGGTTCAGGAAGAAGAATTAAGAGATGCCTACCAGAGGTTAAATGAACTGTTCAATGCAATGCGGATAAGCCTCTATGGAACCATCCATGTGCTGGCATCCATCGCGGAGAAAAGAGACCCTTATACAGCAGGTCATCAAAAGAATGTGGCACAGCTTGCAAGGGAGATAGCCGAACAGATGGGTCTGCCAGATGATAAAAAGGAGGCCATATTTATATCAGGAATGGTTCATGATGTGGGTAAGATTACCATTCCATCTGAGATACTAACAAAACCTGGGAAATTAACTGAAGTGGAATTTGAACTGATCAAGGAGCACTCTAAAATAGGATATGACATTCTGAAAGACATTCGATTTCCATGGCCTGTTGCTGAAATTGTTCGTCAACATCACGAAAGGATGAATGGATCTGGTTATCCTGATGGTCTAAAAAATGAAGAAATTCATATGGAAGCAAGGGTAATAGCAGTAGCAGATGTGGTAGAAGCCATGTCATCGCACAGACCATACAGGCCTGCACTTGGTGTGGAAAAGGCCCTTGACGAATTAGAAGAGAAAAAAGGTGTCCTTTATGATCCTATGGTGGTGGATGCATGTATTGAATTGCTTAAGGGGAAGGATATTGATTCAATATCGAGGCAGACCTATAAGAGAG
>JALVMZ010000028.1 GCA_027032655.1 Desulfobacteraceae bacterium | reverse complement strand
CGCCTTCAACCCCGGGAATATTCATTGCAATCTCACGGAGTTCCTTGGCGGTCATCTTCTCAAGGGGCTTTTTTAGCTCCAATTCCTCTTCCTGTTCCTCTTTTTTTTCTGTTTCTTCTGTTTGTGTTTCTTCTTTCTGCTCTTTTACTTCTTCTTCCATATCTAAAACTCCTCCACTGTATTTTTAAAATTTATTCTTCTTTTTTCTTCCCGGCAAAAAACGGGGCAATCAGATCAATTGGTATCGGGAAAAGCGTGGTTGAATTGCTCTCGGATGATATCTCTCTCAGGGTCTGGAGATATCTTAACTGAAGGGCCTGAGGGTGCTTTTCAATAATGGATGCCGCCTCTGCCAGCCTGTTTGCTGCCTGATACTCACCCTCTGCATTTATCACCTTTGCCCTTCTCTCTCTTTCAGCCTCTGCCTGCCTTGCCATTGCCCTCTGCATCTCCTGGGGAAGGTCTATGTGCTTTAATTCCACGGTGGTAACCTTTATACCCCATGGATCTGTATGGTGGTCAAGAATTCCCTGAAGCTGTGTATTTATCTTCTCCCTTTCAGAGAGGAGTTCATCCAGCTCCACCTGACCGCATACACTCCTCAGGGTGGTCTGTGCAAGCTGGGATGTGGCAAAAAGATAGTTTTCCACCTCAATGGTCGCCTTTGTGGGATCCATTACCCTGAAATATACGACTGCATTCACCTTAACCGATACATTATCCTTGGTTATCACATCCTGTGAGGGCACATCCATTGTAACCAGCCTCAGGCTCACCTTGACCATCTTATCAATAACAGGAATCAGAATAATAAGACCCGGACCCTTGGTCTTAATCACCCTTCCCAGTCGGAATATAACGCCCCTTTCATATTCCCTGAGGATGCGTATTGCTGATGCAAGAAAAAATATAATAAGAATAAATGCAAGAATCCAGAACATCTGCCTCCCCCTTTCATTTAAATGTTAATATTTAATATCACTATTTTGAATTAACCTTTTCCACTTCTAAAATCAAACCCTTAACGCCTTTTACCACAACCTCCTCTCCCTGCTCAATCCTCTCATCCGCCCTTGCCCTCCAGTATTCACCATGCACAAATACGAGCCCTTCACGGTCAATGGCCTTTTTTACAACCCCCACTTCACCAATCATACCTTCTGTGCCACTTTTTGGCTTTGACCTGTATGCCCTGAATGCAAGTGTGCTCACCACAACAAAAAAGCCCCCCACCAGGACAATTGTGGGGGCCATCAATTTTAATGAGACCCTCAAATCCTCAAAAAGCATTATTGAACCAAGTGTAAGGGATATGAGCCCTCCCAGGGACAGTGCCCCATAACTTGTAACCTTAATCTCTGCAATAAAGAATATTATACCAAGTGCAATGAGAATAAGACCTGCATAATTAACGGGCAGGGTCTGAAAGGAATAAAATGCCAGTATAAGGGATATTGCACCAATAACCCCAGGGAAAATCACTCCCGGGTGTGCAAGTTCAAAATAAAGACCAGCAAGCCCTATCATCATAAGGATATAGGCAATGTTTGGATCACTAATTGTCCTCAATATCTTATCTCTTATTCCTGGCTTGTAATAAACTTTTCTCAGTTTCTTTGTATGGAGTGTAATGGTTCCCTGCTTCAGTTTCACCTCTCTGCCGTCAATCTTCTGGAGGAGTTCATCCAGGTCATTTGCCACTAAATCTATTACATTCTTCTTCAGTGCCTCTTCTGCTGTGATGGATACGCTCTCCCGTATGGCCATTTCCACCCAGGAACCATTTCTTCCTTTATCCTTTGCTATACTCCTGCCATACGATGCCATATCATTTAAGACCTTCTGGCTCATGGTCCTGGGTATATCCTTGCCACCTGCTGTAACAGGATGTGCCGCACCAATGTTTGTGCCCGGTGCCATGGCCGCAATGTGTGCTGATATGGTTACCATCACCCCCGCAGAAGCAGCACCTGCCCCTTTAGGGGCCACATAGACCACAACAGGAATGCTTGAGTTCATTATCTCCTTAACCATGCTCCTCATGGAAGATGCAAGCCCACCGGGGGTATCAAGCATAATAATGATCAGGCTGGCATTTCGCTTTTCTGCCTCTCTGAACCCCCTTGAAAGGAATGTGGCAGAGGCTGGACTTATGGGTCCCTGAAGCTCAATGATAAATGCCTCTGAGGCGACATCTTCCCCACCTGAGACCAGGGATTCCATTGAATAAAAACCTGTTATTATGATCCCCAGGATGAGCAGTATCTTAAATATATACAACCTTCGCACCCTTTTAGACCTCCATTCCTATCTTTCGCATTACCACCTTTATGTCTTCCCAGACCAGGGCCTTTAGCTTCCTCTCCATTTGTGGATTTCTCACTATGAATGCGGGATGATATGTCCCTACAACGGGAATCCCTTCCCATGAATATATCTTTCCTCTGTGGTCTTTGAGCGGTCCATCCACCCCTGCAAGGG
>JALVMZ010000027.1 GCA_027032655.1 Desulfobacteraceae bacterium | reverse complement strand
CCTATATGCCCTGAGTCAAAGCATTCAAGTTCGGGCTTGACACCGCTTGCCTTCATTGCACTTAAAAGGGGTATTATCTCTGAAAATGGGTTCTGGAATACATAATCAAAGACAAATCTCTTCTTTTCGGGATTGAACTTGGCATAATTCATGGAACCCATATTAAGGGCAGCTATATTTGGTCTTATCTCTTTAACCGGGGCTATCTTCTTCTCAACAGGAATACCGATTGCCCCTGTGGAAAAATTTATCAGGACTTCGCACTCAGACTTGACTGCATCATATATGTTTTTATAATCTTCTACTTCGTAACTTGGGGTGCCATCCGGTTTTCTTGCATGTATATGCACGATCGCTGCCCCCGCATCATATGCCCTTTTGGCCTCAAGTGCGTATTCCTCAGGGGTATAAGGTATTGCAGGGCACTGCTTTCTGTCTGCAACCACCCCTGACAGGGCACATGTTACAATACAACTTCTCTCATAGTCCTGATTATCTATTATCCACATGGATCCCATAAAAAACCCTCTCTTATCTTTTTAAACCCCTTTTTTCAAAAAACGCCCTGATCCCCTCCTTGGCATCATCTGTGCTAACAAGCTCCATGAATGCATCCCTTAAATAATCCATTGCGGATTCAAAATCCATGCCCTTTATTCTGGCAAATGCCCTTTTACCATGCCTGATGGCAGTAAGACTTCTTGCTTCTATGGCCTTTATTGCCCTCTGAACTGAACTGTCAAGTTCTGAAGGAGAAACAGCCTTTGTTATAAGTCCCAGCCGAACCGCTTCATGGGATGATATCTTCCTCCCTGTAAGAATCATATCCATTAATATTTTATCCCCTATATGCTGATGAAGAAGAGGCCCAATCATCATGGGAAAAAGCCCTATCTCTGGCTCAGGGGTCCAGAACACTGCATCATCCCTTGCAATCACAATATCACAGGATAGCATTATACCAAGCCCACCACCCATACATGAGCCATTCACCCTGGCAATGATGGGTTTTTCATAAACTGCCATTAATTTTAAAAGACTGCTGTATTTTTCAGTTGCCTTTTCAAGGTCCTGTAATTTCCCATTCTTTCCCATAGTAAGATCTGCACCTGCAGAGAATATCTTATCCCCTGAACCAGTAATACAGACACAGATTATATCATCACTTTTAAGGGCTTCATAAAAATGTCCTGTAATTGCATCAAGAACTGAGAGGGAAAGGGCATTCCGCCTTTTCTCTCTATTAATAATTATATACATTGCCCTTTCCTTTTGCTCACAAAGCACTTCCTTTGTCACAGGCCTTCCTCCTCATAAAATTGAATAAGCTCATCTCCTGGAGAGACCTTTGCTCCTTCATGGGTATTCACTGATTTTATCTGCCCATCTCTGGGAGATACAAGTGTGGTCTCCATCTTCATGGAGGTTACCACGATCAGGGCCTGACCCTTTTTCACCTTATCCCCTTCATTCACCAACACACGCCTAACAACAGAGGGCATGGGAGGAGAAACCAGATTATTCATCGGGGATTCGGATATATATCCCCCTTTTCTCTGCTTTTTCATCCTTTTTTCTGGAGTAACATGATATGTCCTTCCCCTCCAGAAAATCTCTTTTCCGTTTTCTGTCCTTGCCACATATACCATGCCAGAGACATCCTGACCTGCTAAACCGTAACATCCATTCTCAAGGGGTGTGATGGTAAAGATATACTTAATTCCCTCTATAAATATTTTGAGGCTCTTCTTATCCCTATCCTGCTGTAAGGCAATCTCAAACAATCTATCATTTACATGGAGTCTATATTTACTGCCTCCAATCATAATTATCCTAAATCCTCCAGGCTCCCAAGGTATCCCACGGACTCTGAAATCTCCCTCCCTTTATTTCTGATACATTAACCTGTGACGAGAAAAACTCATCTCCAAAATAGGCACAGACCGGCACCTGGATATCCTCATTAGAAGCATTCCAGTCTTTAAAATTCTCTTCAATAAAGCTGATATGAATATCTCCATTTAAAAACTCTTCCGAGCTGATAACATCCAGAAGGAATGGTGCGGTGGTCTTGATTCCGAGAATCGGATACTCTTCAAGTGCCATTTTCATCCTTTTTATTGCAGAAGTCCTGTCCTCACCCCATACGATCAGTTTGCTCAGTATCGGGTCATAATAAACAGGCACCTCAAAACCCTGGCAGATACCTGAGTCAACCCTCACACCAGGACCGGAAGGTTCCTTATAGAAAAGGATTCTACCCGGTGATGGGGCGAAGTTATCTGCCGGATCCTCAGCATAAATTCTACACTCAATGGCATGGCCACTCTGGCAGATAGAGTCGGGGAAAATATTCAATTGCTCACCCATTGCTATATCAATCTGCTTTCTTACAATGTCAATGCCGGAGGTTAGTTCTGTTACAGGGTGTTCCACCTGAAGCCGGGCATTTATCTCAAGGAAGTAAAAGTTACCATCCTGATCAAGGAGAAACTCTATGGTGCCTGCCCCCACATACCCGACTGTCTCTGCCACCTTGATGGCGGTCTCTGCCATTGTGGCCCTTAACTCCTCATCCAGTGCAGGTGATGGTGTCTCTTCCACAAGCTTCTGATATCTTCGCTGAATGGAGCATTCCCTCTCAAATAGATGGACAATATTTCCATACTTATCCCCCAGGATCTGGAACTCTATATGTCTTGGTTTTGCAAGATACTTCTCAAGATATATACGGCCATCCCCAAATGCCTCCTGTGCCTCGCTAATACTCAGGGGAATGGCCTCTTTGAGTCCGCTTCTGTCATATATTACCCTCATCCCCTTTCCACCCCCACCAGATACCGCCTTTATGATAAGGGGATATCCAATACGCTCTCCATGGGCCAGTATCTCATCAGTGTCAAGGGATGGATCGGTCATACCGGGTATAATCTTAATTCCGTTCTCAATCATGATTCTTCGGGCCTGAATCTTATCACCTGCCCTTTTGAGGACATCATGCGGGGGACCTATAAAGATAATACCCTGGGATTCACATAGTTTTGAAAAATCACTGTTTTCAGAGAGAAATCCATATCCGGGATGGATGGCATCAGCACTGGTTTTCTTTGCAACAGCCACCATCTTTTCCATATTGAGATAACTGCTCAGGGGATCAGCATCTCCTATAAATACCGCATCATCTGCCTCATATACATGAGGGGATTCCCTGTCTGCTTCTGAGAACACAGCCACTGTCTTAATACCCATGATCTTACATGTCCTTGCCACCCTTACTGCTATCTCTCCCCTGTTTGCTATGAGTATCCTTTTTATCATGGCACAAAGTTACATCCTGAAGATTCCATACCCAAGTCTATCCCGCCTTATAGGTGCATTCATAGACGCGGATATGGCAAGCCCTAAGGCATCCCTTGTCTTTGCAGGGTCCAGTATTCCATCATCCCATAGGTTTGCAGTTGAATAGTATGCATTTCCTTCCCTTTCAGCGGCCTCTATGATGGGCTCCTTTATCCTCTTTATGGTTTCAGGATCAAGCGGGGGCTTGCCCTCCCTTTTTAACTGGTTGTTCTTTATGGTTACCATTACATCTGCTGCCTGCTCTCCACCCATAACCCCTATCTTTGCATTCGGCCACATCCAGAGGAAACGGGGCGAATACGCCCTTCCACACATACCATAGTTCCCCGCCCCAAAGGATGCACCAATTATGACAGTGAATTTGGGGACAATTGCCGTTGCAACCGCATTTACCATCTTATGTCCATCCTTTGTAATTCCTCCTTTTTCATATTCTTTACCCACCATGTATCCACTTATGTTCTGAAGGAAAACAAGGGGTATCCCTCTTCTATCACATATCTGAATGAACTGGGTTGCCTTGAGGGAACTTTCAGAAAACAGCACCCCATTGTTTCCGAGTATTCCCACCGGATATCCGTGTATATAAGCCCATCCACATACCAAGGTTGGTCCATATAATGGTTTAAATTCATGAAACTCGCTTCTATCCACCAGTCTTGCTATTACTTCACGAACATCATATGGCGTCTGGATGCTCTTTGGCACAATGCCGTATATCTCCTCCGGGTCATATAATGGCGGGGCAGACTCCCTGATTCCTGGATCATATTTTTCAATGGGAGGAAGATTTTTCACAATGTCCCTTATGATCTCTATGCAGTGAACATCATCCTGTGCATAATAATCAGAGACCCCTGAATGGCGGCAGTGGACATCCACTCCTCCCAGCTCTTCTGCTGTAACCTCCTCACCCGTTGCAGCCAAAACAAGAGGTGGTCCTCCAAGGAATATGGCCCCTGTTCCCTTTACATGCACCACCTCATCACTCATTGCGGGAATGTATGCAGCACCTGCTGTGCAGAGACCCATTACAGCACATATCTGGGGAATTCCCATCTTTGATATGACTGCCTGGTTGTAAAATATCCTCCCTCCATCATCCACATCAGGAAATATCTCTGATTGGAGGGGAAGAAATGCCCCACCCGAGTCAACCAGGTAGATAATGGGAAGTCGGTTTTCCATTGCAATTGTCTGGGTTCTCAGTGTCTTTTTAACCCCCATGGGATATATGGTTCCGCCCTTTATGGTGGGGTCATTGGCATGTATTACCACCTCTTTTCCCTTTACCCTGCCTATTCCGCAGACCATCCCTGCAGAGTGGACCTTTCCATCATACATGCCCTTTGCTGCAAGGGGGGCAATCTCAAGGAAAGGGGTATTTTTATCAAGCAGATGGTCAAGTCTTTCCCAGACAGTCAACTTATTCTGCTCCCTTAACCTTGCCATTGCCCTTGGAGCTCTGTCTTTTCGGGCTATTTCAAGCTCCCTGTTCAAATCCTCCACAAGGGTTTTCATGTGCTCATAATTCTCTTTATACTCCCTGCTCTCCTTATCAATTCTGGTCTCTATTACCTCCATAATCCCCCATTAACAGCATTTACATACAATTTGAGAGTTTTGCAAAAATGATTCATATTCCCAGTTTGTCATCCTGAGGGTGTCTGAAAGACTCCCGTTGGATCTATGAGATGCTTCGGGGCTTCGCCCCTCAGCATGACAGATAAGGTAATTCCAGATATATGTTAAAAAAGATATCATTTAATTGAATTTTGCAAAGCTCTCAATTTAATAAATATGATACATCGCTATCATGCGCGGTCGCACAATTTAAGACATATCTATATATCCAGCATCATATCTGCTATCTGTATTCGTCCGTGCTCTGTGCTAGTTCCCACAACTTGAAGATACTTGGAGCATAGATAATTCCTGAGGACCAGATTCTGCTCCCCTATCCCGTCTCTTCCCATTATCTGGATGGCCATGCTGGATACCTTCTCTGCATTCTCACAGCAGAACACCTTTGAGCATCTGTTAAGAACCGGATAATCCTTTTCATTCTCCTTACCAGACCATGTCATCCTGTAGCACATGACCCTGGCACTTTCATACAATGTAAACATCTCTGCTATACTAAAACCATACTCCTGAGTATCTATAAGACGGAGTCCTTTCCTCTTTCCGGTCTTTGCCCATCTAATGGCACTCATCAGTGATCCCTTAATAATTCCCAGAGCAGATATACTGTATAGTTCATCCATAAGGAGTCCTGTATGCATAACAGGGTCAAAGTCCACCTGAGATTCCATAAGTTCCTGCTCTTCTTTAATGTATCCCCTGATGGATATATCAGCTATTAGACCTCTCCCATAACCAGGTATATTCAGGGAAGGACCTATTTCTATTGTCTGCTCATCTGCCGGGACAGACAGGATAAAGTATGAATCCTCAATATTTAAGGGAACTGCATAACTCTCTGAGATATGTGCATTTATAACATGGGGTGATTTTCCGCTTATATTTACCTCTTTTCCGCTGGATTCAATAATCACATCATGGGTTAAAATAACCACGGAACCGATTAAATCACCATTTTGAAGCATATTTAATGGCACATTATTTTTAAGTGCCCCAAGCAATGCACCATATACACTGAAGGTCATACCACATGAGAGGAAAAGTGAAGGATTAACGGATGCGAGTTCTTCCCGAACCGCTACTGAATCAGCCCCCCTATTAAGGCAGGCATTAATGTATCCTGAATCACTCAGCTTCTTCATGCACTCCATTATGGAGTTCTTATCCATTACCTCTGAACTCTGGTGAAACATATCCTCTTCATTAAGGATAGAAATAATTGAATGCCTTAAATCCCTATATCTGTTTTCTATTTCAAAATTCATACTCTGAGATTATCCTGGCTATTATCCTTTTCTGAATATCGCTTGTTCCGCCCCCTATGGGTGCAAGCCTGCTATCCCGGAAGTATCTTTCCACCTCAAACTCATGGCAGTAACCATAACCTCCATGGATCAGGAGTGCGGAATTGGCCGGTTCAAGGCTCCAGTCTCCAACAAATAGCTTTGCAACGGCGGATTCCATGGGATTTATCTCTTTTCCCTGATCCTTTAACCAGGCAATCCGATAGCAGAGGGTGCGGGCAACCTCTATGAATATCTTAATGTCAGCAAGCCTGTTTTTAATGGCGGGAAAATCAGCAATGGGACGGCCAAACTGATATCTCTGCTTTGCGTATTGAATACATTTTTCAAGCACATATTTCATTCCACCAACAAAGGGTGCAAGGAGTGTGCTTCTGTCCCATTCCACTGTCTGCATGGCCATCCTGAATCCATCCCCTTCCCTGCCTATCAGGTTGGTTTCAGGTATTTTGCAATCCTCAAAAATAAGCTCTGATGTGGGAGATGTCCTGACCCCCATCTTGATCAGCTTTCTCCCTGAATAAAAGCCAGGAGTGCCCTTTTCCACCACAAACGCTGAAATCCCCCTGTATCCTTTTTTATCACCTGTCCTGGCATAAACAACTGCAATATCAGCCACAGAGCCATTTGTAATAAACATCTTTGTTCCATTTAAGACATAATAACCATTCCTCTTCTCTGCTTTGGTGCTTATGGATGCCACATCAGAGCCTGCATTTGGTTCTGTGAGCCCCATGCATCCAATTAATTCACCCGAGCATAGTTCCGGCAAATATCGCTTTTTCTGCTCATCCGTCCCATGACAAAAGATGGTATCTGCGCAGAGGAATGTATGGGCACCATAGGACAGGGTAAGTCCTCCATCCACTCCTGCCTCTCCCAAGGACTCACCTGCCAGCATGGTGGTTACAATATCTGCCCCACCTCCCCCAAGGTTCTCGGGGAAATGTAGTCCAAGGATTCCAAACTCCCCCAGCGTTCTGAAGGAATGGATGTCAAACTCTCCTTTTAACTCATGCTCCTGAACCCTGGGGACTATTTCCTTTCTGGCAAAACGAATCACCTGGTCTCTGAAAATTCTCTGTTCCTGGGTGAAAGAAAAATCCAAATCTATTTCCTTTCTGATGGCTTTTTTCTTGCGCCGTTGAGGAAAATATCCAGGATACTCCTGGCAATCCTTTTCTTTTGTGCCTCTCCTTTTATTTTCTGGTCCACCAGCACCATGGCAGATACAAAGGTCTCCAGACTCCCCAGGAATATATAGGTGAGATATCTGGCTTTGAAATCATCCCTCAGGACACCCCTTTTCTGGCCCTCCTTCATG